>JAPPGV010000028.1 GCA_028821235.1 bacterium | reverse complement strand
TTTCCACCAGGGTGCGGCGCCACGGACGATCGGCGCCTATCTGGTGCTCTACACGATCGCGCTGGTGGCGGGCGCGATGAACTACGGACCGGCCTGGGCCGGGCGAGCTGACGGCTTCTCCGTCCTGTTCCGCACGATCGGCGCCCTCGCCCCCCTCCACAAGGACGATAAGGGAACATTGCGGCTCCGGTACCCCGTGACCGGGCTGGCGGGAATGAGCATGGGTCCTGCCACCGTGCGGCTCGTTCTCGTCGTCATAGGCGCTACCACCTTCGACGGCTTCTCGCGTAGCTCCTTCTGGCTCGACATCGTCTCCAACCGATCCGGATGGGAACTGACCGCCGTGAACACCGGCGGGTTGGTCTTCGGGATCGGCGTGGTGATGGCGCTGTACCGCGTGGCCATCGCGGCCATGGCCCGGATGACCGGCGAGCCCGAACACGAGTTGGGCGACCTCTTCGGCCCCTCCCTGGTCCCGATCATGGTGGCCTACACCGTGGCCCACTACTTCAGCTTCCTGGTCTTCGAGGGTCAGAACCTGATCAGGCTGGCATCGGATCCATACGGGCTCGGATGGAACCTGTTCGGCACGGCCGGATGGCGTGTCGACTACACGATCCTGTCGACCGGCGCCATCGCATGGACCCAGACATCAGCCATCGCGGTGGGTCACATGGTGGCGGTGCTGGTGGCCCATGACCGGGCCCTGGAGAGATTCCCCCCGGAGATGGCGATCCGGTCCCAGTATCCGATGCTGGCGGCGATGATCGTCTTCACGATCGGGGGCCTGCTCCTACTATTGGGATGATGGAGCCGTGGTCCGGCATCCGTCCGGGCTAGTGGCCGGCCGGATCGGTGATGACGTACTCCAGTGCGTGGTCGGCAGGATCGCCGGCTTCCTCCTCATGACCGTCGCCCGAGACCGCGGCGGCGATCAGCGCCAGCATCGTCAGGACCACCCCGACCCCGGCCGCCGCCACCAAGAACTCTCCCTTGGTGACCCGGAGGTTGGGACGGGACGACATCAGCGCCGCGAACCCGATCGTCCCGATGGAAACGAGGATGGCTATCAGCGGGGCGAACCCGGAATAGCGAAGGAGCAGGGACCCGAAGGAGACGACGATCACCGCGATGACCAGCGTCGCGAGCACCGGCATGGCCAACCCGTCGGTGAGGCGCTTCCGGACCTCGCGGGCCTCCTCCGCCTCGGTACCGACCAGGGCGGCCGGCTGCGCCATGGCCTGGCCGAGCCCGCCGATCAGCGCGCCCAGCACCGTCCAGCCCAACCAGATCCACATGATCGAGAGAGGGCTGACGGCGAGTAGTTGCGTCCCCGACAGGGAGGCCTCGCCGGTGGCATACAGAACGCCCCCGAAGGCGGCGCCGACCACCAGACCCACGAAACCCCCCGAGAACACCGAACCGACCCAACTGGTCTCCGTGTCGTAGGCCGGCGACCTGAACCGGCCCATCCCCCGTGAGGCCACGTTGATTATGGCGCCCGCCACGAGCCAGACCACGCCGGTGGCGGCTACGTAGGTCCAGGTGACCTCACCGGCCGGGGCGCCGTCCGCGGTGGCCTCCGACAGTCGGGGCAGCATCAGCGGAGCCATCGCCACGAACGACACCAAGCCGAGGACTGCGCCGAAAGCAGCTCCCACCTTGGCGCCCAGGCGAACCCGATCTGCCAACGGCGCCGGATCTATCGGCTCGATCTCTTCTACTTCTTCCTCGACAACTTCAAACGCCGCAACGGCTACCGGTTCGAATGCAGCCTGCGGTGCCTCTTGAGGGGTCGGATCAGCCGGCGCCGGAGGCGCTTCGGCCTCCATCGCGACCGGGTCGGATGCCGGAGGTGGAACCGCAGGGGCCAATGCCGCCCCACCGGACCAGGCACTCAGCACCTCGTCGACCGTTGTCCCCTGTGCCGCCGCGCGAGCCTCCGCCGATCGCTCCACCAGATGGTCGGGAGCGCCTCCGAGTATCTCGCCGATAGCGGCCACACGTGCGTCGGACATCGGCGGGGATGTTAGTGGCCTGTCTGCGAAACAACCGGGTGCTCTGGCGGCCAGCGGCGCCCCGTCGCTGCGTTCCGCTTCCTCAACGTACCGCTGCGGGTACGCCTTCGTCAGCGGGCCTGGCGAGAAACACCGCTGCCGACGCCACACCACACCGCCAATCCGCAGACAGACCACAGTGGCCTGTCTGCTAAGCAACCATGTGCGTGCTAGTCCGCCGGTGGCCGGGACCCGCCGGTGGCCGGTTGACGATCCGGAGGCGCGGGTCGGCGGTCCTCGTCCTGGCGCCGCGCCCTTGCCCTCCTCTCGGCCCACATGATCAGGACTATCCCCACGAGCGCGATCGAAAAGCCCAGAACGGTGTCGTAGGGGTGGTGGGCCAGCAAGGTCACGAGGGGCACGATCACAACGCTCTCGAATCGATCTCCGCTGAGCCTGAGGGGGTCGCACGCGGCCCCATTAGCTCCTCCCGGTCGTCTGTCTGCCAAACAACCAGGCGTGCTCTAACGCCGTTACATAGACAGACGCGAAAGTGGTCTGTCTGCCAAACAACCAGCCGTTACGTAGACAGACCACTAGCGTAGAATACCCAGACGGCGTCTTACGGCGAGGACAGCAAGACCCATGAAAGCGCACTCGAGGATCGCGATCCTTGTACTGGTCGGGGCCATGCTGCTGGCCGCGTGCGGCGGGGGCGATCCCGACATCACCGTCTACCGGGACGCGGAGAATCGGTCCCTCTTCGAATTGCCCAGGAATTGGAACCTCTACCGGGCCGACGAGTTGTCCCAGATCGCTCCGGTGCCGTTCGTGCCGGACATCGGTGGTTACCGGCCGATCAGCTTCGTGGCGTTCGACGGCGCCGCAGGACGCGACCTGAACAACCTGTCCCTCGATGCGGCAACCTCCCCGTTCCCGGTGGGAGCCCAGATAATCCGCCAGATCAGCCCGGAGGAGAAGGACCTGCTCTCACGCCGCTTGATGGCGGTCTCGGCCTACGACGTCACCAACCCGGGCCAGGGAGTGGAGATCGACACGTGGGACTTCACGTTCGGGAGGGATTTCGAGGGCATCGGCGCCACGGTAGGGCTCACCGCCCAGGACGGGCAGAGCCAGGGGCTCGTCTACGTGCTGGCAGTCACCAATCCGCAGGCCACCGAGCTGTACTCGATGGCAGCGGGCTGCTCCCTGGAGTGCTTCGCCCGGGAGGGTGAGCACATCGTGGCGGCGGTCGAGTCGTGGATCGTGAACACCCGGCGATAAGGAAGCCGATTATGAAGACAGACGTCCGCAGGCGCTCCCCTACGTGGGATCGCATCAAGTTCGTGGTGCTGATCCTGTTCTTCCTCGGCATCCTGATCAGCGCCAAGGTCACCGCCCCGTTCACCACTTTCGGCCAGGCCTTCGGGGACACCTGGAACGAGACATTCGGTCGGGTGCTGATGATCGCCCTGCCCATCGAGTTGCTCCGCCAGATCCACTACTACGTCTCGGAGAAGTGGGCCCGCTACAACCGGTTCTGGGCCCAAGGGTTCTTCGGGGGGATAGAACGCCAGGCTCACCGACGCTTCAAGCCGTGGACCCGCTTCCGGCTCGGCCGCTACGTCCGGATCCTGATCTTCCTGCTGATCCTGGGATCGGTGGTGGACTACTTCGTGGCCGACGTGAACGGACCGGTCGAGGCGGTGATCCAACTCCCCCGCATCCTGGCCCGCAACCTGCAGCAGTTCATCATGTTCCTGTTCTATCCCCTCTTCCTGATCATGCAATTCGCCGCCCTCTTCTGGTTCCTGTCCCGAGGGGGCGTCGACACGATCATGCCGGAAGAGATAGAGACCCGGTACTCCGATGTCTGGGGTCAGGACCATGTGCTCGAGTTGGTCCGGGAGAACGTCGGGTTCCTCGAGAAGCCGGATGAGATCGAGGCCAAGGGTGGCTATGTGCCCGGCGGAATCCTGCTGTGGGGCCCCCCGGGAACAGGGAAGACGCTCATCGCCGAGGCCACCTCGGGTGAGGTCGGCCTCCCCTTCGTCTTCGTCGATCCCGGCGCCTTCCAAGCCATGTTCATGGGGGTCGGCATCCTGAAGGTGAAGGGTCTGTTCCGGAAGCTCCGCAAGCTGGCCCTGCGCCATGGGGGCGTGGTGGTCTTCTTCGACGAGGCCGACGCCCTCGGTAACCGGGGCGCCCTCGCCCAGGGAGGAGGACCGCCACAACCCACCACACCGCTCAGCGCCGGGATGGGCTGCAACGCTTCCCTTTACCTGAGCCCGCAGTCCCTCAGCATCATCGAAGGGGATACGGCCCGGACGAGTCCGGCTTCCGGCGAAGCGGAAGGCCTTCCCGGAACGTGGATCAACCGGGTGATGATGATGGGCGGCGGAGGCGGCGGTATGGGCACCCTCCAAGCCCTCCTGACCGAGATATCCGGGCTGAAGAAGCCTCGCGGGATCACCAACAAGGCCCGCAAGGCGCTCGGGATAAAGCCCAAGCCTCCACCCAAGTACCGCATCTTCATCATGATGGCCACCAACCTGCCCAGCGTGCTCGACCCGGCGCTGCTACGTCCGGGACGGATCGACCGGATCTACAAGGTCGGATTCCCGACCAAGGAGGGCCGTGCTCGCACGTTCGAGGGCTATCTGGCCAAGGTCAGCCACGACATCACCGACGAACAGATCGAGGAGCTCGCTGCCAAGACCCCGTACTACTCCGGCGCCAAGATCAAGGACCTGGTCAATGAGGCCCTCATCCTGGCCCAGCGAGCTGACCGCGACATCATCGGGTGGGATGACATCTGGAAGGCCAAGACCCTCAAGGAAATGGGCCCGGCCGAAGGTTTCGAGTACGTGGAGCGCGAAGAGTTCGCCGTCGCCATCCACGAGTCCAGCCACGCGGTGGCCGCCCACCTTCTCAAGTCCCACGCCAACGTCGATGTCGCCACCATCGAGCGCCGCGGTGATGTCGGCGGCTTCGTCTCATACATCTCCCTCGAGGACCGGTTCGTCCAATGGAAGACCGAGTTGGAGGTGGACATAAAGGTGTCGCTGGCCAGCCTGGCCGGAGAGCGCATGTTCTTCAAGGGCGACAACTCGATGGGGGTAGGGGGTGATCTCCGGAACGCAACCACTATCGAGAGCCGCATGATCGGGGTCTGGGGAATGGGCGACAATATCGCTTCGAGCGCCGGTATGCCCCGCCATGCACTCGACCAGCCGCCCGACCCGAGTGGCGAGATAGCCAAGACCATGGCCTCCCAGGTGGAGCGGAGGCTTCAGCGGCTCTACGACGAAGTCTACGAGATGCTCGAACAGCACAAGGCGGCGGTGTTCAACGTGGCAGTCCGTCTCCAGGAGAAGAAGACCATCTCGGGTGACGAGGTTGCCGAGATCATCGGCCTCGAAGCGGGGGTGATAACCAAGGAGAATCCCGTCGGGTTCGCGGCGGTGACCGTGGACGATCATCGCTCCGCCCTCGGTCTGGCAGCTCCGGAGGTTGTGGAAGGCAACGGAGGCCTCCCGGCCACAGCCCCGGAACCCGAGACCGTAGACGCCGAGAAAACCGAGTAGCCCGGTCACCGACTAGTGGTCTGTCTGTGTAATGGCGGTGTGGTATGGCGTCGGCAGCGGTGTTCCTCGCAAGGCCCGCTGACGAAGGCGTACCCGCAGCGGTACGTTGAGGAAGCGGAACGCAGCGACGGGACACCGATGGCAGCCAGAACACACCTGGCTGTTGCGGAGACAGACCACTAGCCCAGGCTCCTGCCTTCCACAGGCTCGTGCCGGCATCCCCGGGAAATCAGGCGGGTGAGCTCGGGACGGTCCACGTCAACCAGGAACACCTCGCCGTCACGCACCTCCACAATGTGCTCTCCGTCCCCTACCGGAAGGGCCGTGCGCAGACTGAATGCCTCTTCAGCCGAATAGGCCCTCAGCAGGGTGTGCTCGCCGGTGCCCAACGACCACAGGACTATCTGAGGAACCTCGACGTCGACCAGGTAGATGAGAGAGTCGTCGTCGTACCAGCCGGTCACCCCGTCGGTGGGGAAGAACTGATCGATGCCGGGAGGACCCACCGTCCCCTCGCCCTCCTCGTCCACCAGGTAGTAATTGAACAGCTCTAACCCGCTGCCGCCTTCCTCGTCATACTCGGCCAGCGCAACCAACGCACGATCACCGGACGGGCTCCGGTAGGCATCAACGGCAGCCAACTGATTCCCCTCATCCGACAGGCCCAAGGGGCGGATCCATTCCACCGTCGCCTTCACCGGATCGACCGCGTGGACCGCCGCGGCGGTGTCTCCCGGCCCGGCCTCCGCCTCCCCGGCTATGAGCAGCAACCCTCCCACCGATCCCACGACCTCGTCGAATCCGGAAGCCACCACCTCGAGCGGACCTACCGGCGTCTCGTAAACGACCGGCCCGGGATCGATGGCGATGGGCTCCTCGTCCCCCACCCGGACCAGGGAGAGAGGCTCCACGGCTGCCACGGCGTAGATGTCGGAGCCCAACTCCGCCATATGCTCGGCGGGAGTCCCCGGATAGGGTGTCCAGACAGCGCCCAGCGGCACGTACCGGTAGATCCAGCCGTCCACGATGACCGGACGGGCCAACTGATCGTCGACCACGGCTTCGGAGAGGCTCGTGGGCCGAACGGCCTCCAGCTTGGTCTCGGTGATGACGCCGAGGATGGCCCGTCCCGTCTGACCGCGAACCGGAGAGAGGGCAATCGAAGCGCTGAACGGGGCTCCGACTCGAGTTCCCTCCACGACCACTCGCTCCCCTACCCGCCGGTCCTCGAGCACCTGGAGCAGTATCTCCCGGGAGCTGACCGGTGTGCCATCAACCGAGGTCATGATGTCACCGGGCCGCAGCGCATCCGAGGCACCCGTACCGTCCACCACGTCCAGCACTCGCACGCCGCTTCCAACCGCCAGCAGGCAACCGCGACCGAGCGGGAACATCCTGTCGACATCAGACGGGTTGACGAGGTCAGGAACGACCTCGGCGGGGACATCGACCGGTGGAAGCTCTGGCGAACGCTGGGAGCAGGCCGAGACCACCAAGGCCAGTGCGATGACCGGGACGGCTACACGGAGACGCATCACGCTCAGGAGGGGGCCGACAGGTCGTCCACCGCGAATACGTATTCGTCGACTGTTCGGCCCCCCACCAGATGCTCGTGGACGATCCGGTCGAGAACCTCGCCGGCCACCGAGTGATACCACACCCCGTCCGGATAGATCACCGCGATCGGTCCCCGCTCGCAGATGCGCAGGCAGTCCACCTTGGATCTGAGGATCGTCCCTTTGCCCGGCTCCACCGGCGTCGGCGGCCGCGAGAAGTTGGCCTGCCACTTCGGCGGCGCCGAGGCGATGTCGAGGGCCTTGGTGGTCCGTTTCAGCTGCGTCCACGCTGCCTTGCTCTCCTCGTAGGTCGAGCAGCGGGGCGTCGACTGCTGGGCGCACAGAAACATGTGGCGTTGCAGACCCCCGATCGACAGGCCGGAGGCGATCATCCGGAGACGCTGCAGGCCATCCGCCCCGTCGGTCATACCACCTCGATCACGGGTTCTCCGCCGGCGGTCGTGAACTCGCCTATGACCGTAGCCGCGGGCGCAACCCGCCGGAGCTCCTCGAGAAGCCGGCCCGACCGGAGCGCGGGAACCGCCATCAGCAGGCCTCCGCTGGTCTGGGCATCCGCCAGGATCTTCTGTTCCGTCCTGCTCCGAGAAGTCCTGAGGGAGGCTTGCACGGTCTCCAGGTTCCGCAGGATACCGCCCGGATACACCCCCGCCTCGATCAGATCCGCTACCCCTGCCAGCACCGGAACCGAATCCATGTCGAGCCGCGCCGACACCCCGGAGACGGCCGTTACCTCCCTGAGGTGACCCACCAGCCCGTAGCCCGTTATGTCGGTGGCGCACGTCACACCCGCCTCCACCATCACCGCGGAGGCCGGCCCGTTGAGAGCAACCATGGTCTCCACCGCGGCGCTCCGCATGGCAGGATCGGCCAACCCGGCCATGAGGGCGGAAGCAGCGACACCGGTTCCGAGGGGTTTGGTGATCACTACGAGGTCGCCCGGTCGGGCGGTGCCGTTGGTCACGACCCGGCCCGGAGATACCGTTCCGGTGACCGCGAACCCGTACACAGGTGCCTCGTTGTCGATCGAGTGCCCACCCGTGATCGTGACCCCGGCCTCCGCCATCACGTCGGCCCCGCCGGCCATGACCTCGCTCAATGCCTCGAGCGGCAGCGCTGACCGGGGCCATCCCACCAGTTGGAGGGCCGTAAGCGGCCGCCCGCCCATCGCGTAGATGTCCGACAGTGCGTTGGCGGCCGCGATCCGTCCCCAGTCGTAGGGCTCGTCCACGATCGGGGTGAAGAAGTCCACCGTCTGGACCAGCGCGCGGTCGTCGTCCAGGCGGAATACGCCCGCATCGTCGGAAGTGGCGATTCCCACCAGGAGGTCGGAATGGGACGTCGCATGGTGAGTTCTTAGAGGGCGCAAGACCTGCGCCAGCTCGTCAGCGCCGAGCTTGGACGCTCAACCGCCGCCCGGCGAGAAGGACGTAAGTCGGATCTCGGACATGTCTCACCTCCTTGTCACATGTTTCTCGCCGGACCATTCCACCGGTGTAGGAGTTTGGCACGATGCGGGCAGAACCCGGCCTTCGTCTCCCGTCGGTCGACCGCCCGGCCGACGATGCCATCCCAACGGGTATCCTGGCCGCATGAGCACCCCTGAGACCTGGCTGACCCCTGCCGCGTACCGGAAACTAGAAGAAGAATACGGCATGCTCACCACCGTGGGGCGTACCCAGATCGCCGAGCGCCTGGCCGAGGCGAGGTCACACGGGGACATCCGGGAAAACGCCGACTATGACGCCGCCAAGACCGAGCAGGGCCTCATGGAAGCGCGGATCCGAAAGCTCCGGCATCTACTCGACAATTCCACCGTCGGCGAGGCCTCGAGCGACGGCACCGTGCAGATCGGATCGATCGTCACGCTGGTGGACGAAGACGGGTACGAGGAGGACTATCTGGTAGCCATTCCCGAAAACCGGGTTCCCGGCTTCCTGCTGGCTTCGCCCGAGGGTCCCCTGGGTACCGCCTTGGTGGGTGCAGTAGCGGGCGATGACGTCGCCTACGAAGCGCCAGGCGGCAAGTTCAAAGTCACGGTGCTCGCGGTCCGACCCTACGAGGGCTGACCCGGGGAGTGTACTGAATGATGTCCAGTTCACCCGACGGCCTCAAATGAACCCCCCGGTCAAGGGATCGCGGGCCAACCAATCCCCGCCTCTTCCAGCACCCTCCTAGCGGTCCCCATCATGCTCCGGCAGCAGGATCCGACCCCGGTGGAGACAAGCTGATGCGAATAAAGCTGCCCCGGCCAAGGGAACTCGCCCAGCGGTTGCGGAGCACGGCCCGGGTCCAGCCGGACGAGGTCGAGCAGTACCTGGATACCCATACCGCCGAGTGGCAGGAACTGGCCGGCGCCGACCCCCATGACGCGGCAGACATCCTCGAGGAACTGGACACCGACGCGGCTACCGACCTGCTCTCCGACCTCGATGTCGCTGACGCAGCCGGAATCCTCAACGAGATGCGCCCCGAGTTGGGCGTTGATGTTCTCGAAGGGCTCAACCCGGCCCGAACTTCGGATCTCGTCGCGGCCATGGATGCCGACATGGCGGCCGACCTGCTCGGCCAGCTGGACGAGAAGAACCGGGAGCAGGTACTGGCCGGCCTCGATCCCGGGATCTCCCACGAGTTGCTCGCTCTCCTCCAGCACGCTCCTGACTCGGCGGGCGGGCTGATGACGACTGACTTGGCATTCCTGCAGGTGGGGATGACCGCGGGGGAAGCCATCGAGCGTCTCCGCCAGCTCCACGACCAGATCGAGGACCTCTCCTATGTCTACGTGGTCGATCATCGGCGCCTGCTGGTCGGCGTGGTGTCGTTCCGGGACCTGGTGTTCGCGCGGCCCGGGGTGGGACTCGACGAGACCATGGTGCACCAACCGGTCGCCGTACGTCCTGACACAGATCGGGAAGAGGTCTCCGAGCTGGCGCAGCGCTACGGCCTGTTCGGACTGCCGGTGGTCGATCACTCGGGCGTCCTGCTGGGCATGGTCACCCACGAGGCAGTAGTGGAGTCGGTCCAGGCCGAGGCCTCGGAGGACTTCGCCGCCGCGATGGGCGCCGGGCCCGAGGAGACGGTCTTCACGCCCGTAGCACGAGCGGCCGGCATGCGCCTTCCGTGGATGTTGGTGAATCTTGCCATGGCCCTGGTGGTGGCGCTGGTCATCGAGCGGCAGTCCGCGGTGATCGACGACATCGGCCCGGTACTGGCCGCGCTCATGCCGGTGGTGGCGCTGATGGGCGGCAACGCCGGGGCACAAAGCCTGGCCGTGGTTATCCGGTCGATGGCGATTGACGGCGTCACGCCGAGTCGGGCAGGGCGCGTGCTGATGAATCAGGTTGCCATCGGCGTGATCAACTCCATACCGGTCGGTCTGCTCGCCGGAACTGTCGGGCTGGTGTTCGGCGGAACGGTGAACTTCGCCGTCACCATGGGAATAGCAACTGTCGTCAACCTTGTCATAGGAACGTTGTCCGGCACGGGTATCCCTCTGTTGCTTCGCAAGTTGGGACTGGACCCGGCACTGGCCTCGAACATCTTCCTGACGCTGGTCACCGATGTAGTCGGGTTCGGCGGGTTCCTCATGGTCGCCACCCTACTGCTTCGCTAGTTTCTCGTCTCTAGTTTCTAGTTGTTACATAAGTTATAACTAGCAACTAGCAACTAGCAACTAGCAACTAGCAACTAGAATTAGCTGCCGACTGTCATGCCGCCGGCATCGGCATAAGGACCGTGGAACGTCACGTCCACTCCGTTCTCGATCCTCAGGAACGTCCGGGCGTCGAGGGTCGACTGCTCCTCGGGGGTGAGATCGTCCTTGATGGCCAAATCGGCGGCCGCCCGGTCGTCCACGACGATGGCAGTGTTGGGGGAATACGTGTCCACCACGTCGTAGACCAGGTTCTCCAACTGGACGGTGGTATAAGCGCCGGGCTCGACCAGGATCACGAGGGTGGTGCGATCATTCGCTATGAGACGGTGTATCACCTCGTACGGTGGAATGGCCGGTGGCAGGGTGGTGTCCGCCCCCTCCTTTTGCGAATCTCCATCACCCTCGGGCTCGACAGCGTCCTCTGCTATAGAGGCAGCGGTAGCCGAGGTGTCGGCGCCAGACTCCACCATTTCGATTACCGCGGTACTGGTGGTGGTAGGAGATGCGCCGGTCGGAGCCGATGTGGTCTCGGACGTCGAGTCATCCCCGCCGCATGCCGCGAGCGCCAGGACAACCGCGATAAACGGTACGGCCCTTCGAGCAGCCATCATCGCATCAGTCCTTGATCGCCTTCCGCCCAAAGGCTAACCCCGTCCGGCGCGGTATTGACACACTCCGGTGACTCGAACTCCCCGGACCCTGCCACACCGGGCAAGGACCTGGTCAACCACCCCGCCATCCGTTGGTGATCGGTAGGCGACGGTCACGCCCGAACGCCTTGGGGGTTATCTTCACTCCCGGTGGGGATTGGCGCCGCTTGTACTCGTTGCGATCCACCATGGCCGCGACCCGGGTGACGATGTCCCGGTCGAACCCGGCATCCACTATGGCGTCGATGGAGCGGTCCTCCTCGATGTAGGCGGCGAGCACCTGATCGAGCACCTCATAAGGCGGAAGGCTATCGGTGTCGAGTTGGCCGGGCCTCAGTTCGGCGGACGGCGGTTTCCGGATTGTCTCCTCCGGGATCACCTCTTCGGCGCGGTTGCGCCAATCGGCCAACTCGTAGACGGTGGTCTTGAGGACGTCTTTGAGCACCGCGTAGCCGCCGGCCATGTCGCCGTACAGCGTCGCATAGCCCACCGCCATCTCGGACTTGTTCCCGGTTGCGATGACCATCTCGTGGTGCTTGTTGGATATTCCCATCAGCAGGGTGCCGCGGATCCGGGGCTGGAGGTTCTCCTCCGCGATCCCGAACTCGCTACTGTCGAACACGGCTTCGAGCGCGTCCCGGTATTCGTCGAACAGGTCACCGATGGCAATGCGATCAAGGCGAATGCCCAGCCGGCGCGCCAGCTCCTCGGAGTCGCGTATCGATCCCTGGGAGCTGAACGCGGAGGGCATGGTGACGCCCCGGACCGAATCCCGGCCGAGCGCATCGACGGCGATCACCGCCGTCAGCGCCGAGTCGATGCCCCCGGAGAGACCCACCACCACCTTCGAGAAACCGTTCTTCCTCACGTAGTCGCCAAGTCCGAGCACGAGCGCTCGGTAGATGAGCTCGATGGGTTCCGCGGCGGGAGCAGGGCTGGGAGAACGAAGTTTGGAAGGGAGGGTCGAAGGCTCCACCCGCGCGACGGTCGCCGCCTCCCGGTTGCCGGCCGGCTCGCCCACCTCGATATCGACCACGAACAGGTCCTCTTCGAAGCGCGGGGCCCGGTACTGGATGGAACCCTCCCGGTCCATGACGATCGACCCACCGTCGAAGACCAGCTCATCCTGCCCGCCCACCAGGTTGAGATAGACCACGGGCACCCGGGCATTGACCGCTTCCCGCTCGATGTGGCGAACCCGCTCCGCGTCCTTCGAGACGTGGAAGGGCGATCCGTTGATGTTGAGAAGTACCTGAGCTCCAGCGGCGACCTGAGCAGAAGGTGGTCCATCGGGAACCCATATGTCCTCGCATATGGAGACTCCCACCACCACGCCTCCGACATTCCAGACCGCCCCCGGTACGGAACCCGCCACGAAGTAGCGTTGTTCGTCGAACACGCCGTAGTTGGGCAAGAGGACCTTGTTGTAGATGCCTCTGATCTGACCCTGGTGGAGTAGGGCTGCCGCGTTCGCCACCGGAAAGGAATCACGACCGTCGGTCGCCGAACCGCCGGGCCGTACCCGATTAACGACCCCCACCACGGTGACCGTCGACCCGGCATGGCCGGCAAGCTCGTCCAGCACGCCCAGGTTGGCATCCACGAAGCCTCTTCGGATCACCAGGTCCTCTGGCGGATAGCCGGGAATGGCCAACTCGGGAAGGAGAAGGACGTCAGCGCCCTCTGCCTCCGCCCAAGCCACAGCGTCTCGAATCCGGGCTTCGTTATAAGCGAGGTCGCCGACCCGGAGGTTGATCTGCGCCCCGGCCACCCGGATGGTCTCCATAGTCCGCGGAGTCTAGGAGGCGCTACGGAGCCGGAGCTTCTGCGTCGTTGGTCGGCAGGTTTCCGGCAGCGGCTTCGCGGTATCCCAGAGCTGTGCTCATCAAAGACATGATTCTGTAAATCATATAACGATCAAGAAATGTATCGGTCTGTTTATATCACACCCATATTTTAGCATATGAACAAATGTACGGATATGTACTCAACTTCGCAGACCACTCGTGGGAGCTCGGATATGCCGCCGATAGTTAGAGACGCGATCCGAGTGGTCAAGCGCGATGGTTGGTACCTCGTGCGGACCCGCGGAAGTCACCGCCAGTACAACCACCCGGACAAGCCAGGCACCGTTACGATTGCCGGGCACATGGGCAAAGACCTCTCGCCGGACATGAGAGCCAGCATCGTCAAGCAAGCCGGCCTCGAGAAAGGGTCCCTATGACGAGCTACATCGCGGTCATCGAACGAACCGGCAACGGCTACGGCGCATACGTTCCGGACCTGCCGGGATGCATCGCCGCCGGCGACACCTTGGAGGAAACGGAATCCCTGATCCGTGAAGCCGTCGGCTATCACATCGAGATGCTCCGGGCGAATGGAGACCTCGTCCCGGAACCCCAAGCCACGGCCCATCTCGTCTCCACCTGAGGGGCTACCCGACCTCATTCAACCCAACCACTCCCAGGACTTCTGGAACGCACCGAGGAAAGCCATGCCCGAGGCCGCTAGCCGCGCAAGGCCTCGAACAGGCCCGCCGAGAACTGCCGCTGTGAACGGACCAGAGCCACCTTCGTTTGCCTTGGGCCGACTACTCCAGCGAGAAGTCCGCCTCCAGCAACGCGGCGCGTAGCACGTCCGCCTCCGCCGGTCGTACTGACAGCGTGAGAATGCCGCCTCCCCCGTGGAGGGCGTGGCGCAGCTGGAGGTCGCGGACATCCACACCGCTGTGCTCGAGTGCCCGTCCTACCTTGGCGATCTCGCCCGGGCGGTCCTGGAGCACCACACCTACCCTCACCACCGGGGGCGCCATGGCCTGCCGCCTGCTCCTGGCCTCTTCGATCCGAGCGGTCAGCGGGCCGGAATCACCATGCGCCACCTCCTGACGAACCTCTTCGAGCAGTCTCATCAGCCGCTCGATGGAGTCGCTGACGTTGGCCTCGTTGGCGGCCAGGACCTCCGGCCACCAGCGCGGCTCGGAGGCAGCCACCCGGGTCAGGTCGCGGAAGGAGCCTGCCACCAGGCGCGCGGCGGCCGGATCCCGGCGCGTGATCAGGTTGATCAACGAGATGGCGAGTACCTGGGGGAGGTGCGAGATGTCGGCCACCACCCGATCGTGCTCGGCAGCCGGAAGCCGGTACGGTATTGCGCCCACCGATTCGACTATCGATTCGAGCGTCTCGACATCGGCCGCATCAGCCTTGTCGGGACAGATGACCCAGGCGGCGCCCTTGAAGAGAGAGGGCGAGGCGGCTGCCGGACCGGCCTGCTCGAGACCCGCCATCGGATGCCCGGCCACCATTCGCATGCCTGCCGGCCGTGCGTCGACCACGGGTCGCTTCACCCCGGCCACATCCGTCACCAGGGCGTCGGTACGCAAGCCCGGCAGGGTCTCGAGGGTGGCGGTGAGAGGTCCGGCCAGGACCACCAGGTCCGAGCCCGGAAGCGCGTCCTCACGGCTACCGCACGCGTCATCCACCGCGCCCCGCTCCGTCGCCACTTCCAGCGCCGTCGGGTCGGGGTCCCACCCGGCAACCGTCCAGCCGACCCGCCGGAGGGCCATGCCGAGGGACGCCCCGATCAACCCCGTGCCGAAGATTGCGGCTCGACGCATCCGGACTGCTGGTCAGCTATATGGTGACGTCGAGAGCTGCGGCCAGGTTTCGCATCTGGTCCATCAACTCGGCGAATTCGGCCGGTAGCAAGGCTTGGTCGCCGTCGACCTGGGCGGTCTCGGGGGCGGGATGCACGTCCACGATGAAGCCATCGGCGCCCACCGCGATGGCGGCTCGAGCCAGGGGGGCGACCAGATGGCGACGGCCTGACGAATGGGAGGGATCGATGATCACCGGTAGGTGGGACATGTGCTTGATCACCGGCGCCGCCGATATGTCGAGCGTGTTCCGGGTGGCCGTCTCGAAGGTCCGGATCCCCCGTTCCACCAGGACGACCTCGTGATTCCCTTCCTTGTATATGTACTCGGCGGCATTGAGCCACTCATCGATGGTGGCTGTGAAGCCTCGTTTGAGCTGCACCGGCTTGTGAACCCGGCCCACCTCTGAGAGCAGCCCGTAGTTCGCCATGTTCCTGGTGCCGATCCGCAACATGTCCGCGTAGCCGGCGACCAGGTCCACATCCCGCGGATCGAGGACCTCGGCGACGAACGGAAGGCCGAACTCCTCGCGCGCCTCGGCCATGAGCTGGAGGCCGTCCTCGGCCAAGCCCTGGAAGGAGAAAGGGCTCGTCCTGGGCTTGAAGGCATCCCCTCGCAGGATGGTGGCGCCCGCTTCGAGCACCGCCTCGGCCGTGCGAAACAGCTGGTCCCGGGTCTCGACCGCGCACGGACCGGCGATCGGGGCGAAGACGCCGCCTCCGACCTGGGCATTTCTCACCTTTATGACCGTGTCCTCAGGCTGGAACTCACGGGACACGAACTTGTACGGCTTCAGCACCGGTACCGCCCGCTCCACTCCGGGCATGGCCAGCCACGGCTGTTGCTGGATCACCTCCCGGTCCCCGATAGCACCGATAACAGTGCGGACCTGTCCCACCGAGATGTGGGCTTCGGAGCCGATCGCGGCCAGGCGCCGCACCACCTTGTCGATGTGCTCTTGTGTAGCCCCCGACTTCATGACGATGATCATCAAGCATCCTCCACGCGTTACTCAGAGAGGATAGACCCGATCGGAGTCATCGAGATCGCTGACCCCCACTCAGGAGGCCGAACTCCACCCCACTCCGTCTCCAAAGCCCTGTCCATGAGGAGTCGAGGCCAACCCGATCGAGCACATCGTGACGTGTCCGGCTGTCAGGATCTGTCCAGGCGGCGGAGATCCTCGGGCGTGTCGACGTCTCCGGGCGGCATGGCGTCCACGAGCACCTCCTCCACCCAATCCGGATGGGCCAGGAAGAGATTTCGAGCCCCCCGGTCACCGCTCAGCCCGGTAATCAGGGTCGGCCACAGGGATCGATGGATCAGCACCGGGTGTCCGCGGGTCAAGCGGTACCGGGGGATGACCACCGGTCGCCGTGACCGCTTCCGCGCCTCGAGAAGCCGGGGCACGACGTCGCCGGGCACGTTCGGTTGGTCCCCGAGCACCACCAGGGCCTGATCGACCGAGCGCTCGCCCACCAGGAAGTCCAGCCCGACCCGTAGCGAGGAACCCATCCCTTCCCGCCACTCCAGGTTCTCAATGACCGCGGCATCGCCGAGATCGACTGCTTCCATGATCTGTTCGGCACGGGCACCCAGCACCACGTAGACCGCGCCCACCTCCGGCCAACCCTTCACCCGGGCCACCACGTGCGCCAGAAGCGGCTTCCCTCTCCACTCGGCGAGCTGTTTGGAACTGCCGAAGCGCTCCGACTCACCTCCGGCCAGGACGAGCGCCGCAGTCATCATGACCGGGCGAACGAGCGTTGACGGTTGGACGGAACCCGACCAGGAACGGTCATAGGTCTCCGGCATCCTCCGTGCGTTGAAGGTGGACCCGGCCCCTCCGCCCGACGAGAGACTCCCCGGTACCCGACCCGTACCGGACCTGGATCATCTCCGCCAGGATGGATATGGCCACCTCGCCGGGTTGCTCGGCGCCGATGTCGAGCCCGACCGGGCCGCGGATCCTGGCGATCTGGTCCTCGGGGAACCCGGCCTTGCGCAGCCGTTCCACCCGCTTCCGGTGGGTGCGGCGGCTTCCCATCACCCCGATGTACTTGACTTCACTGGGTAGTACGAGGGGCAGCATCGGATCCTCGAAACGGGCGTCATGGCTGAGCATCACCACATAGGTCCGGCGGTCGATGTCCAGCTGGTCCTCGATCTCTCCCGGCCACCCGACGATCACCTGATGGGCCTCGGGAAAGCGCTCGGGCGTGGTGAAGAACGGACGGGAGTCGGTGACGACCACCCTGAAGCCCAGGCCATGAGCAATCCGGCATAGCTCCTGCGCGATGTGAACGGCCCCGATGATCAGGAGCCGTGGTTGGGGCGCCACCGTTTCGATGTACACCTCGTGCTCCCCGTATCCGAGGGTACGGCTCTGCTCACGGTCCATGAGGCTGGCCGCGTCGGCCTGCACGGCGTCGAGTATCTCGCCGGGGATCGTCCCGGCCACCAGCCCGTCCACCCGATCCAGCACCGCCTTGGCGCCGGTGGCGGGGCCTTCGACCACCGTGGTGACGGCCCCGAGGCGCTCCTCCTCGACGAGGCTACGAACCGCCTCCAGCTGGGTTCTTACCATTTCTCGACCAGCACCTGGATGGTCCCTCCGCAGGCCAGGCCCACCTCGAAGGCGTCTTCGTCGGCGATGCCGTAGGTCACCAGGCGAGGTTCTCCCGTTGCGAGCACCTCCTGGGCGTGGAGGAACACGTCGTTCTCTACGCAGCCACCGCTCACCGAGCCCTCCATGTCACCTTCGGATGACACCAGGAACTTGGCACCCTCGGGGCGGGGAGCCGAGCCCTTGACCCGCACCACCGTCGCCACCGCGACCTGCTTCCCTTCTTCGATCCATCGGTTGTAGACACTCAGCGCATCCTTCATGATGCCCGGGCTCCTCGTCTAGGTGATCCTCTCGTGGCCTGGTTCGGGTGGGGAGGTATCGACTCCAACAGCCGGATGACTCCACCCAGATCCACCAGCCGGGCGGCGGGCAGGAAGTCGTCCACGTACGGCAACGCCGCCTTAAGCCCTCGGGTCTCCGGCGAATACCCCTTGCGGCCCGCCAGGGGATTCAGCCAGATGGTTCGATGGACGGAGCGCGAGAACCGCGCCATCTCCTGGCTCAGCAGTTCCGGATCTCCGCGGTCCCATCCGTCGCTGATGATAATTCCGATCGGACCACCTCTGGCCACCCGTCGACTCCAGTGCCGATTGTAGGTTGCCAGAGCTTCTCCGATCCGCGTCCCACCCGACCAGTCGTGGACGCGGCCTGCCACCAGGCGGAGCGCCATGGCCGGATCCCGGCGACGGAGCTCGTGGGTGATGCGGGTTAGCCGGGTGGAGAACACGAAGGACTCGACCCGGCCCATCCGCGCCGGGGCCGAGTGGGCGAAGTACAGCAGCAATTCCACGTACTTCTCCATCGATCCGCTCACGTCAGCGATGATCACCAGCGGGCGCCGGCGCGGCCGGCGGGATCGGAACTCCATCTCCAGCAGCTCGCCGCGGGGACCGACCGCATTCCGGAGGGTCCTCCGCATGTCGGGGCGGCTTCCCATCGAGTCGGGCATCCAGCGGCGACTCAGCGCCTCGGCCGGTCTCCACACCATGCGAGAAATCAGCCTCCGCACCTCGGCGATCTCGTCGGCTGTCAGTTCGCCGAAGTCGCGGGTACCGAGACGCTCGGCGTGAGAAGCCCCCATCTGCTCGCTGCTGTCCTCCGTGTCCTCCTCGTCGAGCTGGCCGGCCGAGGTCAGCACGGGGAGGTACGACTGCACCATCCGATCGGACTCCGCCTCCACGGGGGTCCGCTTCCGCCCTCCCGACCCGAAGAACAGGTCGAACGCATCCTCGAACACCGGCAGCTGGTCGGGACGGGTTACCACCAGCGACCGGAACCCGCACCTGATGTCCCGAACATCCTCCAGACCCAACACATGGGCCGAGGTGAGCAATTCCATGCCGGTGCGCGGATCGACTTCGAGGCCCTTGGCGCGCAGGTAGCGCGCGAAGTGGATCACGTTCTGGACGAAAACACCAGTGGCCATCAGGGATCAACCGGCTACGAGCAGGCCCCCGACCCCTGCCGTGCGCACCCGCTCGATGTCCTCCTCGTACTTCAGGATCACCCCCAGCGTGTCGCCGGCCGCCTCGGGCGACAGCACCTGCGCGCCCAGGACGTTCAGGGCGGCCGCCCAGTCCAGCGTCTCGGCAATCCCGGGGGGCTTGAACAGATCCAGGTTCCGCAACTTCTCCATCGCCCGGGCCAGATCGGCGGCCAGGGCCTGGTCGATACCGGGCACCTTGGCCGTGACGATCTCCATCTCCCGCTCGAAGCTGGGATAGTCGATCCAGTGGTACAGGCAGCGGCGTTTCAGGGCGTCGTGGATCTCGCGGGTGCGGTTGGAGGTAATGACCACCACAGGGGGCTCTTCGGCAGCAACCGTTCCGACCTCCGGAATGGTCACCTGGAAGTCCGACAGCAGCTCCAGAAGGTAGGCCTCGAACTCCTCATCGGCCCGATCGAGCTCGTCGATCAGCAGGACCGGCCGGGAACCGCCGGCAGCCATCTCCACAGCCTCGAGCAGCGGCCTTGCGATCAGGTACTCGCGGCTCATGATGTCGGAGATAGCCGCCCCTCCACCCTCGCCACGAGCTTCGATCAGCCGGATGGCCAGCATCTGGCGTGCATAGTCCCACTCGTAGAGGGCATGCCCGGCGTCAAGGCCCTCGTAGCACTGGAGCCGGATGAGCGGCTGATCGAGGATGCCGGCCAGCACCTTGGCGACCTCGGTCTTGCCCACCCCGGCCTCGCCCTCGAGGAACAGCGGACGGCCCATCTGCAGGGCGAGATGGATCGTGACCGCCAGCGAGCGGTCGGCGATGTATCGCTGGCCGGCGAGCGCGTCGGCGACCTCTCGGACCGTGGCGGGAATCATCGCGAGGAGGATACACGTCCCCACCTGAGGCGACGCACCCTCCTACGCCCAGAGAGTGCTGATCGGCGCCGCGACGATCCGGTCACCGATCAAGTAAGGCCAGGGCCCGGTGTGCAGGACCACCCCTCCGACGAACTCCTCGCCCAGCCGATCGCGCAGCCAGATCAGATGCTGGGCGTCGCCGCGGTCCGGCGCGGACGTCGCCTTGATCTCGATGCCGAGGACCCGCCAGGCGTCCATCTCTACGATCAGATCGATCTCGTGCCGCCCGTCCCCCGACCGTAGATGATGCAGGACCGGCTTGCGCCCGACCGCGGTCGCCTCGGCCCGTATCTGCGCCACCACGAAGGTCTCGAGGACCCGACCGAGCAGGTCGCCGTGGCGCAGCACGCCTTCCGAATCGGCGCCCATAGCGGCGGCCAGTAGGCCCGAATCGGTGAGATACCGCTTGGGGGACCGGCCCAACCGCTTCAGCCGGTTCGTGGACCAGGCCGGTAGCTCGTCGGCCACCATCAGGTTCAGGAGGTGCTGCCGGTGGGCTTGTGCGGTCCGGTGGTTGATCCGGGCCGAATCGCGGAGCTTCTGATCGGTGACCACTCCGGCGGAGTTGGCCGCGTAGACGTTGAAGAAGTTGCGGAACAGGGCCGGATTGCGACCACCCAACACATCCCGGACCATCAATCCGTCGATATACCCGTCCAGCCAGGCCCTCCGCTCGGATTCGGCCACGACCAGCGACACCTCGGGAAAGCCGCCCAGAACGGCGAGATCCACGTAGTCGCGGATGTCCAACCCCGGATCGGCGGGTCTCAAGTCGTCTCCATCGACTACGCGCTCGATCAGCGGCTTGGTAGCCGTCGCCTGCTGTTCGGACACCGTGAACGGCCAGATCTCCAGGCTCACGACCCGGCCCACCCCGGGCCAGCCGCCGGGAGTGCCGAGGGTCCTGTGTAGCGATCCGGCCAGGATGAACCGCCCGGGTCGGGAGTCCCGGTCGACAGCCCGCTTCACGGCCCCCAGCACCTCGGGCACCATCTGCCACTCGTCGAGCAGCACGGGTTCGGGAAGGTCACGGCCGAGCGCGGCGTCCGGGTCGGCCTGGAACACCGCTGCCTCGGCAGGCCGGTCCATCCGCACCACCGTCCGGGCATGTCTGACCGCGGTCGTCGTCTTACCCGTTGCCCTGGGCCCTACCAGCATAACCGCAGGTAGAGCGGCCATTCGCTGTGCCAGAACCCCGTCGATCAGACGCTTCCGATACTCAACCATCTCACCACAATACAACTATTTCGCAGCTTTGAGTACAACTTTTTCGTCGTTCGGAGTACAACTATTTCACGGCTTCTAGTACAACTTTTCACCCTGGCCTATCCCGGAAACGCCGGGAGAACTCCACGTGGAAGGGTGAGGGCAGACGAAACCGGCCGCCCCGGGGTCTGGTGGGGCGGCCGGTTGGGTCGGGTTGTGTTGTCTTTCGGCTGTGCCGGCGGGCTACCCGGCCGCGGCCAGGGCTGCCTTCACGGCCCGGGCTGCGAACAGCTGGGCGAGGTGGGTCTTGTAGGCCACCGACCCGTACAGGTCCTCCAGCACGTCGATCCCGCACGTCGCATGGGCGGCCGCGGCCTCGACGGCGGCGTCGGAACCATCGGAACCGACCAGCGCGTCGGCAACCTCGTCCACCAGAACGGGGCGGCTGCCCACACCGGTCACCGCGACGGTGGCCGCGCTGACCGAACCGTTGGAACGGGTCACCGAAGCGGCCACGCCGGCCACCGCATAGTCCGTGTGACCACCACGGCGGCCCAGCTTGTCATAAGCCGAACCCGTGCCGGCGCCGACCTTGGGAATCCGCATCTCGGTCAGGATCTCGCCGGGCTCCAACGCGGACATCAAGGTGTCCACGAAGAAGTCGGCGGCCGCGATCTCACGCGTGCCTCCCGACGACGCCACCACCATCGTGGCGCCCAGAGCGAGCGCCGCAACCGGCTGGTCGGCCGCCACATCGGCGTGCGCCATCGACCCGCAACACGTACCACGGTTGCGGACCTGGCGATCACCCGTCCAGGAAGCAGCCGTGGCCAGCGCCGCGCCGTGGTCCTGGACCAGGCCGCTGGCCGCAACCTCGGCATGGGTCACCAGCGCACCGATCGAGATGGAATCACCGTTGTCGGTGATGTCGCCCAACCCGCCGATCCGGCCGATGTCCACCACCATCTCGGGCGACAGCAGCCGCATCTTCATCATCGGCAGCAGGCTCATGCCACCGGCCAGCACCTTGGCTCCCGGATTCGCATCGAGAGCAGCCAGCGCCTCATCCAGGCTGGAGGGCGCTACGTAGTCGAACTGTCGTGGATACATGGGCTCCTCCTCCCTACGCCTGGGCGTCCTGGATCGCCTGCCACACCCGCTGAGGACGTAACGGCATGTCGATATGGGTCACACCCAACGACTCCAAGGCGTCCACCACCGCGTTGACAACCGTCTGCGCGGCGCCGATGGTGCCCGCCTCGCCGATGCCCTTCACCCCGAGCGGGTTGATGTCGGTGGGCGTCACCGTGCGGCCCAACTCGAACGAAGGCAGGTCGACCGCGGTAGGCAGTATGTAGTCCACCAGCGAGGCCGACAGCAGGTTCCCGTCCATGTCGTAGACCGCATCCTCGAACATGGCCTGGCCGACACCCTGGGCAATGCCACCGTGGATCTGACCGTCCACGATCATCGGACTGATCACATTGCCGCAGTCGTCCATCCCGATGTATCGCAACAGCCTCACGTCCCCGGTAGCGGCATCGACCTCCACCATGGCGATGTGGGTCCCGAACGGCCACGTGGCGTTGCCCGGGCTGAAGATGGCATGCGCCTCCAAGCCCCCCTCCATGCCTTCCGGCAGGACGTGAGGCTGGTAGGCCGCCTTGGCGATCTCGTCCCAACCGACCGAGCTGTCGGTACCGGCCACATGGGCGCCGCCGTCGGCGAACTCGATGTCATCCTCGGACGCTTCGAGCAGGTGGGCCGCGATCCTGGCGGCCTTGGCCTGGACCTTCTGGGTGGCCTCGTAGCAAGCGGAGCCATCCACCGCTGCGGACCTGGACCCGAAGGTGCCGATGCTGGGCGGGGCCTCCTCGGTGTCGCCGTGGATCACCCGGATCCGGTCGACATCCATTCCGAGGCCGTCGCCGACGATCTGCGCCCACGTCGTCTGGTGGCCCTGGCCGGAGGGTCCGGTGCCGATCGACACGGTGGCCGATCCGTCAGGATGCACCCTCACCAGGCTCGAACCGTTGAACGCCGACGGCATCTGGTACTCGGCCCATGAGAAACCGAGGTCCACCAGGCCCGAGGGTCCGAAGCCGCATACCTCGACATAGGTGGCGATCCCGACCCCGACGTGACGTCCCTCGGCCCGGGCGGCGTCCCGCTCGGCCAGCAGGCCGGACCAACCGGCCGACTCGAGGGCGGCATCCAGGTTGGCCTCGTAGTCACCCGTGTCCATAGGGAATCCCATCGGCGAAACCGCCCCGGGGAACTCGCTCGCCGAGATGTAGTTCTTGCGGCGCACCTCGGCCGGGTCCACCCCGATCTTCCTCGCGTACATGTCGAGGATCCGCTCCAGGTAGTAGGCGGCCTCCGGTCGGCCGGCGCCCCGGTAGGCGTCGGTCGTCATCGTGTGGGTAGTGACGCAGTCCATCTTCCAGTGCGTGGGGAAGGAGTACTGGCCCGACCCGACGAACACCCCGAGGAACGGGATGGCGACGGTGAAGTTCTGGGAGTATGCGCCCATGTCGGCGATGCCGTCCAACTCGAATCCGAGGATCTCACCGTCCGTCGTGCCGGTCATGGTGGCGGTGGCTATCCAGCCGCGGCCCTGGATGGTCGAGTTGGCCGCCTCGCGGCGGGTCTCGGTCCACTTGACCGGGCAGCCCAGTTGCTTCGAGGCGAAGGCCACGAGCACCTCGTCGTTGTAGACGTTGAGCTTGCAGCCGAACCCGCCGCCCACCTCCATCGCCTTGACGGTCACCTGGTTTAGGGCCATACCGAAGTACTTGCCGATGGCCCCGGCCAGCGCCGACGGGATCTGGGTGGACGAGTAGACGTCGAAGCGCCCGTAGCCGATCTGGTAGTCGGCCAGCACCGAACGGGGCTCGATGGGAACCGGGATGAGCCGTTGGTTGATCATCTCCTGGGAGACCACCACCACGTCGTCCCTGGACTTCTGCTCATCGATACCCGCCTTGACAGCAGCCAGGGCATCGGCGTCCGCGCCGAACGGGCCCGTCCAGGAAATCAGGGTGTTCGACTCCATGTCGCCATGGACGAGCATCTCGTCACTGAGCGAGTGCTTCAGGTCCACGACCGCCGGCAGGGCGTCGTAGTCGACATCGACCGCATCGGCGGCGTCGCGGGCCACGTACGGATCCACTGCGACCACCATCGCCACCGCTTCGCCGACGTGCTTCACGGTTCCGTTGTTGAGCAGCGGACGAAGGGCCCCGACCGGCACCTGCGCCACCAGCGGCCCCAGGTGCTCCACGTCGGCGGCGGTGTAGACGGCCAGAACACCGTCCATCGCCTCGGCGGCGGACGTGTCGACCGACAGGACGTTGGCATGAGCGAACGGGCTCCGGACGAAGGCCGCATGGGCGGTGCCCGCCAGCTTCACATCGTCGGTGTAGCGACCGCCGCCCTGGATCAGGGCCGGATCCTCCCGGCGCCTTACGACGCCGCCCAGCACACTTGTCGAGCTCATGCGTCCTCCCATTCTGCCGGGGCGGGCTCTTCGCCGCGCATCTTGGCGCCCGCGTATTCGATTGCCCGCACGATGTTGTGGTACCCGGTGCAGCGGCAGAGGTTGCCTTCGATGCCGCGCCGGATCTCCTCTTCTGACGGGTTGTCGTTCTCATCGAGGAGCGTTACGGCCGACATGATCATCCCCGGTGTGCAGAAGCCGCACTGGAGGCCGTGGCGCTCCCAGAATCCCTCCTGGACCGGATGCAGCTCACCGTTGCGGGCCAGACCCTCGACGGTGGTGACTTCCGCACCATCGGCCTGGGCGGCCAGCATGGTGCAGGAGAGCACGGCCTGGCCGTCGAGGCTGATGGTGCAGGCACCGCAATAGGACGATTCGCATCCCACGTGCGTGCCCGTCAACCCCAGGTTCTCCCGTAGGAAGTGAACCAGCAGCGTACGTGGTTCGGCTTCCCCGGAGACCTGCCTTCCATTGACTGACATGGACACCTTCATCAAGCGTCTTCCTTTCGGAGCGGCTGGCTACCCAAACGGTATCAAAAGCGCCGGATTCTTGTCGAGATTTGCCCGGTGTTTCGGCCCCGTTGCCGGGGTGGATCGGCTCCCCGCCAAGCAAGAGTCGGGGAACGGCGCTTACGGGCTCTGGAGAACCTCGGCGGCGATGTCCGCCGCATTGTCCAGTTGGTCGGCCCGGGGCTGATCGAAGATGAACTCGTTCACACCGACCTCCGCGTAGCGGCCCACCACCTCCGCGAACGCCTCCGGGCCGGTCCACGGATCGGGCATGTCCAAGGTGGTCAGGTTGGGTATCCACCCGTAGAAGGACCTGATGATCTCACCCGGGTCCCGCCCGATCTCCAGGCAGGCCTCGTCGAGAATGCGGTTGCGCTCGGCCATCTCGTCGAGCGTCCCGTACGAGTTCCAGCGATCGGCGAACCTGGCGCAAATCCGCAACATGCGGGGCCGGTGGGCGCCCATGGTCAACGGCGGCCGCGGCCTTTGCACAGGTTGAGGACGCAGGCGCGCCCCTTGGAGCTGGTAGTGCCGGCCCTCGTAGGTAGTGGCCTCGCCTCGAAGCAGGGAATCGACCACTTCGACCGCCTCGTGGAACCTGGCAACCAGTTCGCCGGGCTCGCCGAACGGTATCCCGAAGCGCTCGTGCTCCTCCACGAACCACCCGGCTCCGATCCCGAACTCCAGCCGGCCATCGGAAACGTGGTCGATGGTGATGGCCTGCTGGGCCAGCAAGGCCGGATGGCGGAAGGTGTTGCTGGCGACCAGGCAACCGACCCGGACCCGGCTGGTGACCGCCGCCATCGCGGTCAGGAGCGTCCAACCCTCGAAATAGTCGTTGGTGGGATCGCTGGGTCGGATGAAATGGTCGCAATCCCAGATGCTGTCGAAGCCCAGCTCCTCGTAGTACTGCCACCGGTCCACGAGGGTGCGATAGGGCAGCGACTGATCGGTGCAGATCCCGTAACGAATGGCGCTGCTGGTCACCGGTACCTCCCGAGGCGAATACGGACAACCAACGATCCTAGATGACGTGGGAACTAGGGCTCGATCCGCCTTGCCAGCGCCCGAATCAGATCGTCCTGGTAGCCGGTCAGGTAGCGGAGGAGCAACGCGACCGGATCGGACGTTCGCCTCTCGTCGGACCCCCAGCCATCCTCCACGATCCCCAACCGGGCGCCGAGGGCCAGCCGAGCCTCGTTGAGCACCATCAACAGCGCCTCCGCCTCCGGAGGGGTGAGGTCCACGCTCCCGCTCTCGGCCGCCTTGAGCACGGAAGCCACCGCGTCCCGGTCCATCCGGCGCTGGCGATCCAACTCCGGGTTCATGAGGCGTTCGAACTCGGATTGAGCGTCCCCGTCATCCGGATATGCAGCCACCGACAGCCGCTCGACCGCCGGGTCGTCGGGCTCCTCACCCAGCGACGCGAGCATCTCCTGCATGAGGGAGAGGGCCATCAGGTCGTCTCCCACGGGACGCATCTCGATGCGATCCGCCAAGACCTTGAACCGTGGCATCACGCCCGTTCGATGGTCGCCCACAAGGCGTAGCGATGCAGGGTGTAGCAATCGATCTCCGCCTTCTCGCGCGGTGCGGTGCTGACGATCGAGCGGCCCTCGTGGTGCACCTCGAGCATCAGCCGGGTCGCCTTCTCCTCCGAGTACCCGAAGATCCGGCGGAACACCAGCACCACGCAGGACATGAGGTTGACAGGGTCGTTCCAGACCACCACGTTCCAGCCACGATCATGACCGGCTCGATCCTCCACCTCCGGGACATCGGTCCGCTCGGGCGCGATGGTGGCGGCCGGGGACCCCGCGGTCCTGGTCCTGATCGGGTTCATGTTCTCAGGATATCCGGGCGCCGGTCATGGTTACGGATGCGCCGGAGACATGGGTCTTGAAACCCGGCCCGACAGCGGACACGCTTATGTCATGAGCACCACACATGACCAAGACCTCCCAACCCGTACCCCACCGCTGCGGCGGACCCTCAGGGACTCCCTGATCGAGGCTGAACAGCTCCGTTACCCGGTGCGCCTCCGCACCACCGGCGGCAGGTCCTTCACCGGCGTGCTGACCGAGGTGGGGGTCGATTTCGCCGAGATACAGACCGGCGCCGGGCCGATCGATGTCGCCCTCTTCTACATCGAGAGCGTCGGCCTCCACGAGACTGCCGGCCAGGCCTGATCCCATCGACTCAAGGGCGGCAAGGTCGGCCCTTGGTGGAATCCCTACGTCGGGCCTGCGATCAGGGAACCTCGGCCGCCGGGTAGGTACCCAGTACGCGCGACGCAGCCAGGGTGGCCGGACGGGGCTCCAGGATGTCCTTGACTCCTCGCGGACCGGGGTCATGGATCATGTCGGCGTAGAACCGGTACTTCCAGGCCTCGTCCGCGGGCCGTGACTGCAAGTGCGTCAGGTTGGCGCCGCGCAGGCCGAGCTCGGTCAGGGCAAGCGCCAGCGCGCCGGGTGAGTGAGCCGTCTCGAACACCATGGAGGTCTTGTTGGCGTCGTCGCTCACCTCCCATCCGTCCGCGGCCAGGATCACGAACCGGGTGGTGTTGTGGTCCCGATCCAGGAACTCCTCCTGGAGTACCTGCGCACCATGCCGCCGGGCGGTGTGCCGAGGGGCCAGAGCAGCCACCGAGGGATCGCCCCTCTCGACAACAGCCCGCACCGCGCCGGCCGTGTCGTAGAAAGGAATCGGGTTCCATCCTGCCTGCTCGATGCGGTCATCCGCCTGTGCGAGGGCTTGGGGATGCGACCAGACCTCTTTGATACCGTCGATGGTCGATCCGGGAAGGCCGATCAGGGCATGGCGCACCTCGATGAGGTGCTCGCCGATGATCGAGACCGGGTGACGGGCCAGACGGTCGAGAACCGGCAAGATGCTCCCGACGGTGGAGTTCTCGATCGGCAGCACCAGCCGATCAACATCACCGTGCCCGAGCGCCAGGAAGGCTCGGGCGAAGCTGCCGAAACCGACCCGCTGCGCATCCGGGAAGAGTCGGATCGCCACCTGGTCCGAGTACGAGAGGCCTTCGCCTTGATAACCGATCTTCATGGACCGGAGGGTACTCGCTACGGATGTCCATCCGGGAAGGCGAGGACGGGTGTGTAAATCCTGTGAACGGGGTCCGTTCGGTGCTACCTTCGCGGTCTAGGCCGTGGTAATTTGCGGGCGTACGCGTCAGGTAGCTCCGCTGATCCGGCGCGTGTTCGAGAGGCTGATTCTTCGCGAATACAGGGCTCGCGAGCCGGGCCACCACTCCCGAACCGCCCTACCACGCAGTTAATCGGGCTTCATGGAGACCTGACACGTTCAATAGTCTCGGACAAGCATGACACGCCGAAACACTTCGACACCAATCGACAGTATGGCCTCGGCCGAGGCCGCCCTTCGCGATTGTGAAGAAACGCTGAGGGTGAGGGCCGAGACCGCCCTGTCCGAAGGGCGGTACGACGACGCGGTCCACCTGGCCTCCTTCGCCAGAGCGGTCAAGGAGACCGCCACACGCGCCGAGAGCGTGCGGCTCTCCAAGGCATCCGGCAACCACCAGGCCCCCTCGTACGGTCAGTTCGAGGACCCGTGGCTGACCTCATACCTGTCGAGAAGCACCGGACGACCGGCCTACTACACCCGGGACCGCGACATCCTCGTCAAGACCGTGACTTCGAAGAAGAGTGGGAACCGTTACACAGTGCGGGCGTCCCGGCAGCAGGTGGAGGCCATCGTCCGCTACCTGGCCGCCAACGGAGGGCCCGACAACCCGATCCCCACCCGGCGCATCTTCACGGCCCTCTCCGTGGACGGCGCGACGCCTCCTGCCTACCAGGGTCATGTCGTGCTGGGCTGGCTGAGGCAGGTGGGAGCCATCGTCAAGCGCCGCGGTGACGCCGGATACGTGGCGCCCGAGGCCGATCTCCTGGACAAGCAGCTCGACAACCTCTGGCAGTCACTCCCACCGCATGTCTAGTTGCTAGTAACAACTAGAAACTAATCTTCAAAAACGGAGTCGGCCAGGATCATGGAGATGTCCCGGACGGCCACCGATTCCTCCTGGCCGAGCTCGCGGACGCCGTCATCGAGCATCACGAAGCAGAAGGGGCATGCCACCGCTACCTCGTCCGCTCCGGTTGCCACCGCCTCCTCGGCCCGGTCGATGTTGACCTTCTTGCCGACCCGTTCCTCCATCCACATCTGCGAACCGCCGGCCCCGCAACAGAACGAGCGGGTCCCGGAGCGGCCCATCTCCACCACGTTGATCCCGCCGATGGAGGCCACCACTCCCCGGGGGGCCATGTACACGCCGTTGTGGCGCCCGAGGTAGCAAGAATCGTGGTAGGTGACCGTCTTGGACTGCCCGTTCCTCGTCCGGAGCAGGCCCTGGCTCACCAGGTCGGACAGGACTTGGCTGTGGTGGATCACCTCGTAGTCGCCACCGAACTGCGGGTACTCGTTCTTCAGGGTGTTGAAGCAATGCGGGCACTGGGTGATGACCTTACGGACCCCGCGGTCCTCGAGCGTCTCGACATTCTGAATGGCAAGCATCTGGAAGACGAACTCGTTTCCCGACCGCCGGGCCGGATCACCGGTGCATAGCTCGGCGGGACCCAGGATGGCGAAGCTGACCCCGGCCTCATGGAGGAGGCGGGCAGTCGCCACCGTCACCTTCCGGTTACGGTCATCGAACGAGCCGGCACAACCCACCCAGTAGAGATACTCGGCCGTCTCCACGTCCTGGCCGAGGATCGGCACCTCGAAGTCCAGTTCGGCGGTCCACGCCGCTCGGTCCGCCTGGGCCATACCGTACGGATTGGAGGAGTTCTCCATCGACAGGTAGGCCTTACCCAGCTCGGCCGGGAAGTCCGCTTCCATCAACGCCAGGTAGCGGCGCATGTCGAGGATCTTGTCCAGGATCTCGATGTCGACCGGGCAGATCTCGTCGCATGCCTTGCACGATGTGCAGGCCCAGAGCTCCTCGGGGGTGATCCGCTCGAACACGTTGTCGGCGGACACGGTTATGGCCTCGTCCACCGAGACCGGGGGCGTCACGGCCGGGTCGGCGGTCCGGGCCGCCACCTCACCGAGCTTGAGCACGATCTCGCGCGGATCCAGCGGTTTGCCCGTGGCGGTGGCAGGGCACACGGATGTGCACCGCCCGCACACCGTGCATGCGTCGGTGTCGAGCAGCTGTTTCCAGGTGAACTCCCCCACGAGCGACGCGCCCACGGTCTCGATGTCGTCAACCTCCATCAGGTTGGGCATCTCACGCATGGCGCCGGGTGGCCGCTCCTTGGGACCGAGGAACATGTTGACCGGCGAGGTGACCATGTGCCGGAGCTTGGTAGTGGGCAGCACGACCAGGAACGCCAGGAAGGAGGCCACGTGGATCACCCAGATGACCTGATGGATCCCCGCTGCCGGCCCTTGCGGCACCAAGAGTGAAAGCGGATAGCCCACGAACGACCACACCTCGTAGGACGGCCGGTTCTCGACCGCGATCCGGGCCGCTTCGGTGGCCAGCCCGCTGACGCCGATCAGGGCCAGGGTGACGAGGATCCAGAAGTCCTCGGGTCGGGTCTTGGACCGCAGGCGCCACGGGGCCTGTCCATACCTTCTCACGAAGGCCCAGGCCAAGCCCCCGAGGAACACCAGCGCCGCCGCATCCAGGATGAAGGAGTAGGCCCGGTATACGTCGTCCTGGAGGAACTTGAGACCGGCCGGCAGCAGATGGTCGATCTCCAGGGTCACGGTACCCAGGAACAGCACCAGGAACCCATAGTAGACCATGGAGTGCATGAGGCCGGCGCCGCGGTCGCGCATGAGCGTCTGCATCCGGAGTCCGGCGCCCATGGCCTCCAGCCGCTCCCTCCAGTGACCGGTGCGCCGGTCGGGCGCGCCCCGCTGCCAGTTCTTGGCGCGGAGCGAGAACAGGTAGAAGGTCAGGAAGAGGAAGCCCGCCACCGCCACGTAGAACATGCCTTCCACCGCGGCCGGGACGTTGACGAACACCTTGCGGGATACGGGGCTCTCGGCGTGGCCCGGAAACTGTCCGGCAAACCAACTCGCCAGGGTTCCGACCACCGCCAGCACTCCCAGGAACACCAGTATCTCGGCGGCGGTGAACTTGCGGCGCATCCGGGCTCCCTCCGTGTTTCGGACGGTCGCCCGAGTGTAGAGCGCAGCCTTGCCGGACTTGTCGACCAAAAGGTTACGAGCCGGCGGCGATCTCTCCGAGCTCTATGGAGCGGTCCGTCGCGGCGGCTACCGCCTCACGGACCACGTCCACGAAACCGCGCCGGTCCATGACCGCCAGGGCCTCGGCGGTGGTGCCGCCCGGGGACGCCACCCGTTGGCGCAGCACGGATGGGTCGTCATCGGAGGTCTCCATCATCGTCCCTGCACCCCTGATGGTCCGGGCCGTCAGCCGCAGCGCTGTCGCCGGATCGAGTCCCTGGCGGATTCCCTCGGCAACCATCGCCTCGGCGAGCAGGTAGGCATAGGCCGGTCCGCTCCCCGACACCGCGGTCACCGCATCCATCAGGGCCTCGTCTACCTCCTCGACCAGGCCCACGGCCGACAGTACGGTCCGGGCCATGGCCAGGTGATCGGTGGTGGCGTGGGCGCCGGCCGCACACGCGGTGATCCCCTCACCTACCAGTGCGGGCGTGTTGGGCATGGTCCGGATCACCGGCACCTCGCCGAGAGCCCGCTCGTACACGCTGATCGGAACCCCGGCCACCAGCGCCACGAGTACTTGATCCGAGGTCAACACCTCAGCCAGTTGAAGCAGGGCGCCGTGGATGTCCTGGGGCTTGACCGCCAGGACCACGATGTCCTGGCCGTCGATGCCATCGGACGGCACGGTCACGGTGCGGCAGCCGGTGGCTTCCCGCAACTCCGCGGCCCGAGGCTCGTAGGCCTCGACCAGTGTCAGGTCGGCGGGAGTCCAGCCGGCCTCGAGCAGCCCGGAGAGCAGGGCCCCGCCCATGGCGCCGACCCCGACGATCGCGATGGAAGACCGATCCATGGTCGGAGTATATGGCGCCCGGCAGGACCGCTCCGGTTCCGCCAGGACGTCGTCCCAGGGAGACTATCGACGGTCGAGTACCTCGCGGATCACGGCCACCAGCGCGCCGACCGCCTGGCGGTTGTATCCCTCGGGAATGACCAGGTCGGCGTGCCGCTTCGAGGGCTCCACGAACCGCTCGTGCATGGGCTTCACGGTGCCCTGGTACTGGGCGACTACCGATTCGAGCGATCGCCCCCTCTCCCGCATGTCCCGCCCCACCCGGCGCAGCACCCTCAAGTCGGCGTCTGTGTCCACGAAGACCCGAAGGTCCAGCATCTCCCGCAGGTCGGGCTCCACCAGCGTCAGTATGCCCTCGATCAGGATCACCGGCCGCGGCGGGATGGGCAGGGTCCGGGACCGGCGCAGGTGGCGGGTGAAGTCGTACAGCGGGTGCTGGATCGTCTGCCCCGCCGCCAGGCTCTCCAGGTGGGTCAGGAGCAACTCGGTCTCCAGCGAGTCGGGATGGTCATAGTTGACCTTGGTCCGCTCCTCGTAGGAGATCTCGGGCCGGTGCCGGTAGTAGGCATCATGGGCGATCAGCGCCACGTGCTCGGTGCCGATCCGCTCGACGATCGCTTCGCAGATCGTGCTCTTGCCCGAGCCCGACCCGCCCGCTACACCGACTACGAAGGGGCGCCCCTCCGACCGGTCCTGGTTCCCCTCCCCGACCCGGACCCCGCCGGACGTCCTCACCGCCTGCCCTTGGCCGCCTTCTGCTCCGCCTTCATCCGCGCCTTGGCCTGGCGCAGAGCGTCGATCTGGTCGAACTCGGCGATGTCGGCGATGGAGGGCCAGTTGGCGGCCACCTCCTCCCAGCCCGGAGGGCCCTCGCCGAGCCGCTTGCCGACGATTCCCGCAAAGATGCGGGCCTTGGCGTCGCCGAATCCGGGGAGCTTCTTGAGCCGCCTCAGCAGCTCGCGGCCATCCGCGGCAGTCCTCCAGATGGCGGCCGCGTCGCCGTCGTACTGGTCGGAGAGCGCCTGGCACAGCGCCTGCGTGCGCCGAGCCATGGCGTTGGGAAACCGGTGGAGGGCCGGCGGTCCCCGGAAGATCGTCTCCAGTTCGTCCCCGTCGACTGCGGCGATGCGGGCCGCGTCCAGCGGCTGCCCCAACCGTTCCTGAAGGGCGTGAGGGGAATGGAAGGCCACCTCCATCCTCACCTGCTGGTCCAGCAGCATCCCGATCATGAGAGCCAGCGGGCTGGTGGCAAGAAGCCGGTTGGCATCCTCCGAAGAGGTCCACGGAAGCACCTCGGGCATTTGAATCCTCCCTTCTTAAGAGCGAGCGCCCGGTTTCGCCGGATCGATTCAGGTCGTCCAGGTAGGGCCCGAAGCGGTGCGCGCGCTTCGAGCCAATAGGGTAACGGTCCCGACAATCTGGTTGACTTGTCCCGTGGCGATCATGCTGAACCCTTATTCGGAGCGGGCCGAGTGGTTGGAGATGCTGACTCGGGAACTGCCGGACATGAGTATCCAGTTCTACCCCGACATCTACGACCCTGACTCCGTCGAGTACGCCGTCTTCTGGGTCCATGACACGGAAGACATGCGCCGCTACCCGAACCTGCGCGCCATCCTGGCGGTGACGGCGGGGGTGGAGCAGTTCGCCGGCGGCGACTACCCCGACGTTCCCATCGTGCGGCTGGCCGACGAGGCGATGGCGGGGGAAATGGCCGCCTACGCTGCTCACTGGGTGGTGCACTTCCATCGCAAGCTGGACGCCTACCTCGACCAGCAGGCCGCGAAGGTGTGGCGGCCGATCCGGACCGCCGCCACAGGTGACTTTCCGGTCGGCATCCTCGGCTTCGGCGCCATCGGTCGGCACATCGGGAAGTGCCTGGCCGGGCTCGGCTACCCGATCAACGCCTGGACCCGATCCGGAGGCGAAGAGGAGGGCATCACCCACTACCGGGGCCGCGACGGTCTCAAGCGAATGGTGTCCACCTCCAGAGCAGTCGTCAACGTCCTGCCCGACACGCCCGAGACCCGAGGGCTGATCGATGCGGGGGTCCTGGCGCACTTCGCGCCCGGTTCGGTCTACGTCTCCCTGGGTCGAGGCGCGACGACCGTCGAACCCGACCTCGTATCAGCCCTCGACGACGGCATCCTGTCCGCCGCGGTGCTGGACGTCACGGAGACCGAGCCCCTCCCCCCCGGATCGCCGCTCTGGGAACACCCTCGGGTCCGAATCACTCCCCACACCAGCGGCTTCACGAGAGCATCTACGGCGGCGCCCCTGATCGCGGCCAACATCCGGCGCATCCAGCGCGGGGAGCAGCCCTTCCCCCTCTACGACCCGCGCCGGGGCTACTGAGGCCCCGGATTGGGCGTCCCGGCCATCGACCTGCGAGGCGTGACGGTCAAGAAGGCCGGCAAGCAACTCGTCTCGGGCATCGACTGGAGGGTCGGGACCGGTGAGCGCTGGGTGCTGTTCGGACCCAACGGCGCCGGGAAGACCACCCTCCTCCAGGTCATATCGACCTACCAGTTCCCGACCGGCGGCACCGCCACCATCCTGGGCGAACGTATGGGACGCACCGACGTCCGCCGGCTCCGGCCCCGGATCGGATACGTGGGACCCGCCCCGTCCGCGCTGGTACGGCGCTACCTGCCGTGCCGGGACGTGGTCCTGACCGGACTCCACGCCGCCTTCGTGGACACCAGATGGCACTCCTACACACCGAAGGACCGGTGCTACGCCGAGCAGCAGATGGAGGTGATGGGCGTGGCCGGCATGGCGGACCGGGAGTTCGCCACCCTCTCGGAAGGCGAGATGAAGCGCGTGCTGATCGCCCGGGCACTGATGGCGCGACCCGAACTGCTGCTGCTGGACGAGCCCGGAACCGGCCTGGATCTCGGAGCCCGGGAACGCCTGATCGCCTCCCTGGCCGCCATGGGAGAAGGAGCCGGGAGACTCACGGTCATCCTGGTGACGCACCATGCGGAGGAGATCCCGCCCGGCTTCGATGACATCCTGATCCTGGCCGGGGGGAGGGTACGGGCGTCGGGTCCGGTCCGGAAGGTACTGACGGGAGCGACCCTGACCGCCATCTACGGCATGCCCCTCGTGGTCGCGTCGTCGAACGGTCGCTATCAGGCGATGGGAGCGGGCTGAAAGCCTCCCGTTGCCGGTAGTCGGAGCCGGAGACCCAGGCGGCAGCGTGGCGGGCCAACCGATCCCGGTCTCTTCCGGCATGCTCCAGGTGTCCCTGGTCTTCGGTTCGGCGCGTTCTGTCACCCGTGGTGGGACGGTGTGGACCCCGGGGCCCGGACATGGGGGTTTAAAACGTCACAGCCCCGCCGCATACTGCCCGGCAGTCACAAACACCACCGGTTTCCAGCTATTCGACGTCGAGGGAACCGGAACCGGGATCAATTCGGGAGCGGACCCGCCGGGGGATAGCGGAACGCGTTCGGACCGAAGGAGGTGGTGGCTGGGGGATGGGCCCGCCGGGGAGGGGCGTGTCTTCGCGATTTTCGCGTTCTCGTCGTCTCGGACGTGGATGACGAGCTACCGGGTCAGGACACGAGGAGGCCGGCTGGGACCGGCCCCGGCCGGGTCAGACTTTGATGCCCCGCCGCTTGAGGTCCGCCATCACCGCCTCGATCCCCTTCTTGTCGATGGTCTTGATCCCCTTGGTGCTGACCGTGAGGGTCACGTAGCGGCGCTGCGAGGGAACCCAGTAGCGCTTCTTCTGGATGTTCGGGGTCCAGCGCCGGTTGGACCGCTTGTGGGAAAACGACACTTTCTTGCCGAAGGTCGGCTTCTTGCCGGTGACCATGCAGATTCTGGACATGTCGACTCCACGGATCGGTGCGGGTTGGGGCCACAAGTTTAGAAGGGGAAATCGCAATCGCAACACGAGAACGGCGCGCCCGCAACCCCGGCTCCAGCGCCTCCATCCTCTAAGCTCTGTGCGTCCGTTATGTCGAGGGAGGATTTCGCATGAACCTAGTTGCACAGCGGGGGCGTTCCAAGTCGAGAACCAGGATCGTGGTGGCGGGGATACTGACTCTCGGATTGCTCCTCCTGCGCCCCACCGTGGCCTCGGCTGCGGAGATGGCCGAGGGCGAGGTCGCCTTCATCCTCAACACGTTCTCATTCCTGATCTGGGGTGCCCTGGTGATGTGGATGTGCGCCGGCTTCACCATGCTCGAGTCGGGCGCGGTCCGCACCAAGAACTCTTCGATGATCTGTCTCAAGAACATCGGGATCTACTCGATCGCCTGCCTCGCCTTCTACGTGATCGGCTACAACCTCATGTACGTGAACGTGGGCGACGTAATCGGTTCGTTCCGGCTCTTCTACTCGGCTTCGCCGGCCGAGATCGATCTGGTTCTCGGTCAGGCGGACACCGTCGGCGAGGTTGTATCGAACGGCTACAGCGTCCTTTCCGACTGGTTCTTCCAGATGGTGTTCGTAGCTACCACCGCTTCCATCGTGTCGGGAGCGATCGCGGAGCGGGCCAAGCTGTGGCCCTTCTTCGGATTCACACTCGTGCTCGCCGCGTTCATCTACCCGATCGTGGGTGCATGGACATGGGGCGGAGGGTGGCTGGCCCAGATGGGGTTCGCCGACTTCGCGGGGTCGACCATCGTGCACAGTGTCGGCGGCTGGGCGGCCCTGGCCGGCGTGCTGGTCATCGGACCCCGGCTGGGCAAGTTCCGCAAGGACGGAACGGTCAAGCCCACGCCACCCTCGAACGTTCTGCTGGTGACACTCGGGGTGTTCATCCTGTGGCTGGGTTGGTTCGGGTTCAACGGCGGGTCCCAGCTGGCCCTCGGGTCGGCGCTTGACGCGGTGGCGATGAGCACCGTGCTGGTCAACACCAACCTGGCGGCGTGCGCCGGCGTGCTGGCCGCCCTGGCGGTCTCCAGACCGCTCCTGGGGCGGATCGACCTGTTCGCCGGGCTGAACGGCGCCATCGCCGGCCTCGTCTCGATCACCGCAGCCCCGACCCACAGCAATCTCTACTGGGCGGTCATCATCGGGGCCGTGGGCGGCGTCCTCTGCACGCTGGGGATCAAGCTCCTCGAGCAGCTCAAGGTCGACGATGTGGTGGGAGCGATTCCCGCCCACCTCGTCTGCGGTATCTGGGGAACCCTGGCCGCCACCATCGACAATGCCGACGCCAGCTTCGGGGTACAGCTGCTCGGGATCGTTTCGGTCGGAGCGTTCGTGTTCGCCGTCTCTTGGGCGGTCTGGACCCTCATCGCGCGGACCATCGGGCTGCGGGTATCCGTACAGGCCGAGCAGATGGGCCAGGACGTGGCCGAACTCGGTATGGAGTCCTATCCCGAGTTCGTCCTCATGCCGGAGAACTTCGACGACGAGTAGCCCTAGTTGGTAGTTGCCGGTTGCTGGTCGGGTCGTTGCTGTTGGTAACCACCCGACCAGGAGCCACCTGACCGAGGGCTACGGTCGGGTTCTCGATCGCGCTGCCAAGTAGTTGACGTGGTGGTTCTCCTCGCAGCCCAACTCGCCACTTGGTGACATGGTCTTGTCGACCTGGATGGTGATGTGGTTGATGCCGTGTCCCTTGATGATGTCGCGGAGCCGGCGAAGCAACTCGTTGGTGTCTCCTTCGTAATCCGGGTCGATCATGATGTGGCCGGAGAACGTCGTCTCATCCGAGCTGACGGCCCGGACATGGATGTCGTGGATCAGGGTGACCCCCTCGACCTCCAGATCGCTCCCCAACTTGTAGACATCGATGTCCGCCGGAACAGAATCCACCAGAACGTGGAAAACCTTGACCGACAGCGGCCAGGCGCTCCGGAGGATCAGTAGCGCGATGACCACGCTGAGGATGGGATCGATCGTGTTCCATCCGGTCGTAATGATGACGATGCCCGAAATGACCACACCTACGGACCCCAGCAGGTCGGCCATGACATGCTGGAAGGCGCCCTCTACGTTGATGCTGTCCTTGGCGGAACGATGGAGCACCCACGCCGCCGCCACATTGACCAGCAACCCCAGCACGCCCACGATGAGCATGCCGACCCCTTCCACCTCCGGGACGTCCTGTATCCGGTGATAGGCCTCGAGTAGCACCCAGAAACCGACGACCCAGAGGGTGAGGGCGTTCACCATGGCGGCGAGGGCCTCCAGACGTTGGTAGCCGTAGGTGCGTTCTACCGTGGCCTCTCGCTCCGCGAAGCGAAGGGCTACCAGGGCGAGGGCGATCGACATGGCGTCGGAGACCATATGACCGGCGTCCGACAGCAGAGCCAGGCTCTTCGTGAGAACGCCGCCGATGACCTCGGCGAACATGAAACCGGCTATGAGGATCAGCGCGATGGTCAGAGCGCGCTTGCTGACGCCTCGCAGGTCATGGGAGTGGTCATGGCCTCCGTGCCCATGGCCATGCCCGTGGTGGCCGTGGCCGTGGTGGTCATGGCCGGAATGGTCGTCGTGGTCATCATGGTCATGCCCGGAATGGTCGTCGTGATCATGGTCATGGTGATCGTGGCCGGAATGATCATGCCCCTGGTGATCGTGGCCCGAATGGTCATCATGATCATGGTGATCATGGTCGGAGTGATCGTGGCCGGAATGATCATGCCCCTGGTGATCGTGGCCCGAATGGTCATCATGATCATGGTGATCATGGTCGGAGTGATCGTGCTCGCGAGATCCGTGCGCGTCGGGGCGTGTGTCCGCCACGGCAACCACCTTTCGCTGACGTGTCTGGCTACCGATCAGGAAGTCTACCCGCGGTGGCCTAACCCGACACGGCGAACAGTGCCGAGGCCGAAGCCGTCCGCCTAGCGCAACTCCGGCGGCTATCGTGTCGGACCAGGGCCTCGATGCCGGGGCGGTGCCGATATGGTCACGGAGGTGGGCGGATGAACGTAGTCGGATCAGCTATCCGGACCCCATCGCTCGCAGCCTTGGCGATGGCCTTCCTGCTCCTCGTTGCCGCCTGCGGGAGCGACCCCGCTCCCACCACGACCGAGCCGGAACCCGAGCTCTCGCTGGAGGAAGTACTGGCGCGCACGGGAGAGAATCTGGCCAGCTTCTCGACGGCAACGTTCCGGATGATCGACGAGAACGAGACGGGATCGAAGTTCTTCGGCGCGACGTTGAAGAACGTGGACGGAGTAGTGGAGTCTCCCGACAGCGCCCGGATAGTCGTGGAGGTCGAATCCCCGGCGATGGGGTTCGCGGAGATCGAGATCGTTGCCGTCGGTGACGTCGCTTTCATGAAGTTCTCGGCGGACGCGCCCTGGAACCCGCTGCCGCTGGACCAGGTTCCCTTCAATTTCGTCGGGCTGGGCGTCACTCTGAGCAACCTGTTACCCCTGGTCCAGGACGCCGCCATCGCGGCCACGGAGTCGGTCGGGGATGGCCCGGCGCTCCGGGTTGACGGAACGCTGATGTCCGAGGACCTGTCCACCCTCATCACGTCCGCGGATACCGGTCATCCGATCGACCTGAGCCTATGGATCGGTAAGGCGGATCAGGTACTGCGGCAGATCCGCATAGCCGGCCAGATCTTCGATGACGATGGGGAGGGCACCAGCCGTCTGATAATCCTCTCCGACTACGACACACCTGTCGACATTCAACTTCCGGATACCTCCGCCTGAACGTGAACGCGGTCAGGTCTCGCGTCGTCGCGTGGGGGTCTTCCCAGACGGGGATCCTGACGATCATCTGCCTGGGGGTCTTCTCGACCGCCCTGGATCAGACGGTGGTCAACACCGCATTGCCCACCGTCATGCTGGAGTTGAAGATCCCTCTGACGGACCTGGACTCGGCCTCCTGGATCATCACCGGGTACCTGGTCAGCTACACCGTCGCCATGCCGCTGGCCGGACGCCTGTCCGACGTCCATGGCAGGGTGCGGATATTCCAGCTGGCGCTGCTCGTGTTCGCCATCGGGTCGGCATTGGTGGCGGTGGCGCCCAACTTTCCCTGGATCGTCTCCGCCAGGGTCCTACAGGCCGCCGGCGGCGGCGCCACGGTGCCGATCGCCATGGCCATGGCAGTGGCGGCCGTCCCGGCCCGCCACCGAGGGGTGACGCTCGGTCTCGTGGCCGCCGCGGCCGAGGCCGGGTCGGTCCTCGGTCCTCTTTACGGGGGCGCCATCATCGAGTGGATCGGCTGGAGGTGGATCTTCTGGTTCGACGTACCACAGAGCCTGCTGCTGATGGCGCTTCTGGCCGTCCTGCCGAACCGACCCAACCGCGAGGCCAAGATGGACTACCTGGGCGCGCTACTCCTGGGAGCGGCGCTCCTGATTATCACCGCCGCACTGTCCCAGCGGGCCATATTCTCTCTCGAGTCCATCGTCCCGTACCTGATGCTGGCCGCGGGTGTATGCCTCGTAGCCCTCCTGGTCAGGGTGGAGAAGCGGGCCGAGCAGCCGCTGGTGGCCGCGTTCCTGCACCGCTCCAAGGCGTTCGTAACCGCCAACGCCGTTCAGTTCGTGGTGGGTATAGCCCTGATCATCGGCTTGGTCGCCGTTCCCCTGATGGCCAACACCGTCATGGAGAAGCCGACCTGGGAGGCCGCCCTCCATCTGGTCCGCCTCACGGCCGCCATCCCGCCGGGAGCCTTGATAGGCGGCTACATCATGCGCTGGACAGGAGTCAGGGCCGCCACCATCGCCGGGCTGGTGCTCATCGGGGTGGGCTTGATCTTCATGGGTAACTGGGAAACCGAGGTGCAGCAGTTCGAGCTGACGGGGCCGCTCGTGACGGCGGGCCTGGGATTCGGGTTGGTCATCCCCCCCATCAGCGTCACAGCTCTCAGCGCAGCCCCCAGCCACTACTGGGGCACCGCCGCCTCGCTGATCACCGCGGCCCGGATGGTGGGCATGGCGCTGGGCCTGGCGGCCCTGTCCACCTGGGGGATAGAGCAGTTCTACAGCATGACCGCCGATGTAACGATCGGCGGGTCGTACGAAGAAACGGCGGCCCCCCTGATCGAAGCCGGCGTGACGGTGTTCCAGAGCCTGTTCAGGGTTGCGGGGATATTCTCCCTCCTGGCCATCCTGCCGGCGCTGTCGATGAAGATGGATGACACCGGGATGACGGAGAGCCGTTCCGAAGGTTGAGCTAACCGATGTCGAGGCGCATTGCAGTTGTTGGCGGGGGGATCTCCGGGCTGGGCGCTGCCTGGGGGTTGCATCAGCATCCTGACCGGTTCGACTTCAGGCTGTTCGAGGCCGGGGACCGGCTCGGGGGGAATGCGGTGACGGTAGAGATGCCCCAGGATGACGGAGCGTCGATCCCGTTCGATATCTCCGTGACCGCCTGCATCCCGTCGGTCTACCACCACATCGTGCTGCTGATGGAGCGATTCGGGATCGAGTTGGTCGATACCAGGTTCAGCTACAGCGTGAGATACCGTGGCGATGTCTACGCCCACGATTTCGACTCCGACATCAGACGGCAGCTCGGATCCGAGATCGAGAAGTTCCAACGGATCCTGAGGCGCCTGCATCGCTTCGGCCGCCTGAGCCGTTCCCGGTCGAAGTTGGCGAACGCTCTCAACCCGTTCAACTACATCAGCATGGGGACGGTGCTGAATATGGGTGGGTTCTCCGGGGACTTCCGGTACAAGATACTGAAGCCCATGTTCGTCAATTTCCTGATGGCGACCAATGTGTTCGATATGCCTGCGGCCCTGTTCTCGAGGTACCTCGAGTTCTTCGACATCGAATCGGCGACTCCCATGCAGACATGGGACCGAGGCACGCGACGGATCTATGAGCACCTGTCGGCCGAGTTCAGGGACAAGATCTATCTCAACCGGCCGGTCCGGAAGGTGTATCGCCAGGCATCCTGCGTCGTGATCGAGGATGAGGACGGTGTGAAAGAGACATTCGATGACGTGATTCTGGCGTGTAATGCCAACCAGACGATGATGATCCTCGACAAACCCACGATGCTGGAGCGCTACATCTTGTCGTCGATACGTTACGAGAGCGAACTCCACAACCACACGGTGGTGCACTCGGATTTCACGGTCCTGCCGGACAACGAAGTGAGGCCGCTGGAGACGCGGAGTAACCACATCGAACAATACGGCGCCAGGCCCGACAACTATGAAATAACGTACATCATGCACAACCAGCAGCCGTGGGCCAACCAGTCCGACAAACCCTGCCTTGTTACCTACAACCCGACCAGCCGGATCGATGAAAAGAAGATCGTAGGGAGGTGGTGGTTTCAACACATCGTGCACGACGTGCGCCAGGCCACACTGCTCATCTACCTGTTCCGCTTCATCCAGGGCAAGAGAAGAACCTGGCACTGTGGAGCCCACACGCTGATTAACAGCCAGGAGACCTGCTTCGTTAGCGGACTCGCAGCCGCGACCCAGATGGGCGCGGACTACCCCTTCGACGACCCGGAGGCAAAGCGCTCGTTCAACCACTACGGAAGCCTTATGCACGGCTGGCGATTCAAGAAGGCTAAGGGATGACACGATCGATGGCCGAGTCAGGTCACTGTTAGGATTCGTGGCGCTGACCCATGACTTCAAGGTGAATCCGGGTCTGGCTTTCAGCCCATGAAAGGGTCCGCTCTTAGGGGAAGTTGGGATGATTAGTAGCGACGTGATCCTTATTGAGCCATGAGCAAGGCACTCGATCGGCTGCGCCGGCTCGTGACCGGCTACCCATGGATCACCATCGCCGCCCTCCTCGTCGTCACCGTTGTCCTGGGCGCCGGCTCTGCACAGCGCGCGGAGCCGCCGGAGACCGCCGAGACCCTTCCCGACGGCAGCGCCGTCGCCCAGGCCTTGGACGAGATAGATGAGCTCTTCGGGGGCGAGGCCGAGGCGCACGTAGCCACGCTCATCTTCCGCGGGGAGGCGCTCACGCCCGAAGGGCTCTCCCAGATGGACAGCCTGATCGGAGAGATCGTCACCGATCCCAGCGTGAGGGACATGCTGGCGCCTCCCGATCCCGTTTTCGCGCCCTCGTTGCTGGTCAAGGCCGTGCTCCAGGTGGACGCCCTCGGGTCGGTCACGCAGGCGGAGATCGACTCCGTCCGCAACGTCCCGGGCATCGGGGAGGCACTCGACGCCATGACCGGACTGGACGCGAACGGGACTCCGATCGCCATCGCCACCATCAACCTGACTGACACCAACGACGAGCGTATCTACGCCGCCTCGCGGGTGGTCGACGAGTTGGCGGATGCGGACGAGGGCCCGCTGCGGGTGAGCAGCATCTCGCCCGTGGTCATAGAAGACGAGTACAAGAAGGCCACAGAGGAAGGGATGGCCCCGCTCGTGGGTGCGGCCTTCCTCTTGATTGCGGTGCTGATCCTGCTTTTCATGCGGACGGTCTCGGATCTCCTCCTGACGCTGGGAGGGCTCCTGCTGTCGATAATCTGGATCGTCGGCGCCGAGGGATGGCTCGGGCCCAACGCGCTGGGTCTGGTCGGTCCTCCCAATTCGCTCACCACGATGGTGCCGATCATCCTGATCGGCCTCACGGTGGACTACGCCATCCAGATCGTCTCGCACTACCGCGAGCAACGCCTCGCCGGCGAGGATGTCGCCGGGGCTGTCCAGATGGGACTGCGGCACGTCAGCCTGCCCCTCACGCTGGCCGCGGTCACCACGATCGTGAGCCTCTTAGTGAGCCTGTTCTCCCCGATCGGGATCGTCAACGACTTCGGCATCATCGCGGGGTTGGGCGTGGGGATGGCCCTCCTGGTGATGCTGACGCTTATTCCCGCCGGCCGGACGATCATCGATCGGAGGCGGGCGGCTCGCGGCAAGTTGAAGGAGCCCCGCCCGATAGCGACCGCCCTGCCCGGTGTCAGCCGGATGGCGGAGTTCCTGGGGAAAGGGGTGACCCGCAAGCCCACGCCCTACATAGTTGCCGTCATCGCGATCACGATCGGGCTCGGGTTCGCGGCCCGGGACCTCGAGTCGGAGTTCAGTATCCGCGACATCCTTCCCAGGGGTGGGGGGTTACTGGAGGATATGGAGGCGCTCGACGTGGCCATCGGCGGCTCGACGGAGATGGTCACCCTGCTCCTGAAGGCCGAGGCTACCGAGGCCCGCACGTTCATCGACCTTCATGACCTCACCACCGCCTTTGCGGACGAGACGCGCCGCCCCGGGGCAGCGGCAGGGCCGATCCAGGCGTCCTTCGACCTGATTGTGCACGACTGGATCAACGACAGCGGGCAGCCCGGCGACAAGTACGACCCGGAGCTCGCCGCCCTGTTCCAGCAGGCCTCCGCCGGAATCGAGCTCGATACGCCGCTGATGCAGGAGCTACTCGACCGGGTGGTGGCGGTCGATCCTGTCATGGGGCGCCTCCTGGTCAACAACCCGGACGGCGTCGACGCCATGCTGCTCCAGTTCCCGGCCTTCGCAGGCGACACCTCGCAGGCCAGGAACACCCAGCGGGAGATCGAGGACCTCTGGTTCGGTGACGACAGCGCGCTCACCGCCACCTCGTCCAGCATCATCTCGTTCACCGTCACCGACGCCATCACCGAGCAGCAGACGGAGGCCATCAGCACCACCATCGCGGTGGCGCTGACCGTCCTCGCCCTCTTCTTCTGGATGACGGTCCGCCAGCCCGCCCTGGGATTCGTGGCGGTGTTCCCGATAGTGCTGGTGCTCGTCTCGGTCCTGGGCACCATGGCGTTGCTGAACATCCCGTACACGCTCATCACGTCCATCATCACCGCGCTCTCGATCGGGATCGGGGTGGACTACACCATCCACATGATCCATCGCTACCGCGAGGAGTACGGGCACCACCGCAACCCTGAGAGGGCAGCCGTCCAGACGCTCTCGGTCACGGGATCGGCGCTGCTGGGCTCCGCCATGACTACGGCGCTCGGGCTCGGAGTGCTGGTGTTCTCCCCCCTGGCCGCATCCCAGCAGTTCGCCATCACGGCGGCTATCACGATCGCGTACTCGCTGATCGTCTCCATCGTGCTGGTGCCACCCGCCATGACCCTGTGGGGCGCCTACCAGAACATGCGACTCCGCTCGCGGACGCAGCGCTGGGCGGACGAACTCGACGAGGCGATCGATGCCATATACCGCCGCAACGAGGCCGCCGAGGAAACGTCCTAAACCAGCCGGCGGCCCCGGCAGTTGGCTCGCGCCTTCCTAGGCGATCCGGTTTGGTGCCCTTGCTCGCTGGACCGTGTTGTAGTGTGCCCGGTGTCTTGCTGAGAGTTGGAGAGCGTCTCGAGTGCGATGCTGCGTCGGACTCCGCTGTTCGCGGTCGATCCTGCGGAGCGAGCATGCTTGATCTGGGTGGAAGCCTGGTTGCGGTGTCGCGATGGTGAGACTGAGCGGCGGCGAAGCACTCGTTAAGTCCCTCGCGAACGAGGGTGTCGAGGTCGTGTTCGGCGTGCCGGGCATACAGATATACGGGATCGTCGCCGCGCTGCGGGACGAGCCGGGCATCCGGATGGTCACGACCCGCCACGAGCAGGCCACCACCTTCATGGCCGACGGTTATGCCCGCTCTTCGGGAAGGCCGGGGGTGGCCCTCGTGGTTCCGGGGGCGGGTCTCTACAACGCGGCGTCCGGATTGACCAACGCGTACGCGCGCTCCTCGCCGGTGCTCGTGATCGCCGGCCAGATCCCGCGCGGTGCCATCGGCAAGGGTGCCGGGGCCGTTCACGAGGTCATGGACCAGCCGGGCACGGTGCGCTCGGTTACCAAGTGGCAACGGCGGGTGCTCAGGCCCCGCGAAGTACCGGATGCGGTGTTCGAAGCGTTCAGGCAGATGCGTACGGGCCGACCGCGTCCGGTCCTGATCGAGATCCCGCCCGAGACCGGAGTGGAGCGGGAAGAGGTCCGGTTGCGGAACCCCGCCCGTATTCCCCGGATCGTGCCGAGCGCAGAAGACCTCCGGGAGGCCGCCCGTGTCATCGCCGCCTCTCGCACCCCGGTGATATTCGCCGGCGGCGGTGTGGCGCGCTCGAACGCGGAGGGCGCCCTGGCCGAGCTGGCGGAGGCCACCAACATACCGGTGGTGACATCCGGCGGAGGCAAGGGGACCATCCCGGACAGCCATGCATTGTCCTACGGCTCGTGCTTCAGCCCCAGGGGCGAGCGGCAGGAGATGAACCAGCTCTACGAGGTGATGCAGGCCGCTGACGTGGTCATAGGAATCGGCTCACGATTCTCGCTCGGCAATCCGGCCGGCGAGTCGTCCACTCTGGTGAACATCAACATCGACGACGGCGAACTCGCCAGGATCCAGTCCAATACCATCCCCCTGCACGGCGATGCCAGAGCCACCATCGATGCGCTGCTTCCTCTCCTGGTGGAGGCCGGCGCGGGCGAGCGCCCGTCACCGGCCGAGGCCGTCACGGCGGCCCGCCGCCTCATCGCCTACTACGACATCCGGCTCAAGGAACCCCAGTACGCCGTCCTGGAGGCGATGCAACGCGGCATCCCGGAGGAGGCGTTCGTGGTCTGGGACGTGACGCAGTTCGGCTTCTACGCCCGCACCCACTACCAGGTGAACCGGCCCAAGACGTACATCGACTCCGGCTACTCGTTCAACCTCGGCTACGCCTTCCCGACAGCCCTGGGCGTCAAGGTCGCGAAGCCGGACCGCCCCGTGGTGTGCGTGGCCGGAGACGGAGGCTTCATGTACAACTCCTCCGAGCTCGCCACGGCGGTCCAGTACGGTCTCGACGTGGTGGTGGTCGTCTTCAGGAACGACTCCTACGGCAACGTGGCCCGCGACTTGGAGGAGTCGTTCGGCGCAACCTACGGGACCGACCTGCACAACCCGGACTTCGTCAAGTTCGCGGAGTCATTCGGAGCGGTAGGGATGAGAGCGGACGACCCCCACGATCTCGAGACAATGATCCCGCTTGCCCTGGAACGCGAAACGCCGGTGGTCATCGACGTGCCCTTCGGCACCATGCGGATACCGGCGGCCCCGCTGGCCGCGCATGCCAGCACACTGCCCTGGACGCGGCCTCAGAAGGGTCTGATCGAGTCCTGAGCCCGGACGCCCCGACTCGTCCTCAGACTACTTTGGAGCGCACTTCGGCCAGCCACGCATCGGCCTCGTCGCGGCTCGTCTGGTCGGGCACGCCCGCCAGGACCAGGTAACCCTCATCGTCCACGTAGGAGGCATCCACGTCCTCGCGCAATGCTGGGTTGGCCGGACCGTCGACCGGGCTGACCGAGTCCGCCGGGTAGGAGCCGAGGAACTTGACGCTGGCCGCCCTCATCTGGAGGTTGCGTAGCGCATCGCCCAGCTTCTCGTCCATTACGTGACCCTCGCAGTCGATGAGGAAGCAGTAGCTCCCGAGGCTGGCCTTGGTGGGACGGCTCTGCAGGCTGGTGATGTTGATTGACCGGGCCACGAATTCGCCCAGGATCCCCACCAGCGACCCCGGTGCGTCGGCGCGCTGATACACGACCAGGCTGGTCTTGTCCCGGCCGGTCGGCGCGGGGACGGTGTCGCGGCCCACCAGCAGGAAGCGCGTCTGGTTGCCGGACCGATCCTCTATACCCGCCTCGAGAACCTCCAAGCCGTAGACCTCGGCGGCTCTCTGGGGAGCGATCACCACCGTGTCCGTGTCCCCCCGGGCGACCAGGTCACGGGCCGCGCCGGCCGTCGAGTTGGCCGCCACCATTACCGCGCCGGGTAATCGCCGTGTGATGAACCGGCTGCACTGTGCCGAGGCGAGGGGGTAGGAGAGGATGTAATTGACATTCCGCAGTTCTGTGCCGGGAAGCGCCATCAGCGCGAGGCTGACATCCATTATCACCTCGTCCTGGATCAACAGGCCGGTTCCGAAGGCCAGGGTGTCGATGCTGGAGGTGACGGCCCCCTCGATCATGTTCTCGATCGGGACGAACCCGACATCCACCACGCCGGACTCCACGGACTTCAGGACTTGCAGCATCGAGTTGAACGGTTGCCGGCGCATGGCGGCCAGGTACTTCCGGGTGACCAGCGCCTCCTCGGTGAAAGTGCCGGCGGGTCCGAGGAAGCCGAGGGAGCGTGAACTCGTGCCAGATGTTTGAATCACGGTCCGCGAACTCTACCCCGACCTCGGTAGCGTTCCGAACCTCGGGGCTACGCGTTTCCCGTGTCGGGCTCGCATTCGTCCGCCGCTACTGGCCGGGGCTCGTCGATGAGACGGGCGAGGGTCGCGCCGACGATGAGGTCGTCTACCTGGCCGAACGCGTTGAGACGGACGCGTCCGGCCCGGTCGATGGCAACCAGGCTCGGGGTTCCCCGCAGCTGGAACCGGCTCATCGTGATGGGCAGAGCCGACCCGGGATCGTGGGCATCGACACCGACCGGGAAGGTGAGGCGGTACTCGTAGAGGAACGCCTCGAGAGAGACCGGCGTCATGGCCTCGTGATGCTCGAACACGCAGTGGAGCCCGAGGAGGGTGACATCGTCGCCGAAGGCGTGCTGGATACGCTTGGCCTGTGGCAGTCCGTGGGAGACACAACCCGGACAGAGCATCTGGAACGCCTCGATGACCACGACCTCGCCCAGCAGGTCGGCCAGGGTCGGATTGGCGGCGGTATTGAACCAGCGGGTAACCGCCAACTCGGGCGCGGCGGGAAACGCCGATCGCGGGCTCACCACAGATGCCGATCAGGTCGGCCGATGACGGTGAGTACCTCCATTTGGCAACTATATAGGGGCCCTATGTCCTGGTCGGGTCCCTGAACCGCTCGGGTCCGTGAGGACGATACGTCCAGCCTGCGGCGTGGCGGAGCGACCGCTCCGGCAGGCGGTCCTCGGCGACCGGTCCATCACGCAGGACGGACTAGAATCGGAGGGGATCCGATCCGGTAGCTTCCGGGAGCCTCCTTGCAACCGCGAATTCAGGATGGCGCAGAGGGAATCCCTATTCGAATCTCGGAGCGGATCAGCCATGCCACATGTCGCCGCGGGTACACGAGCGGGCCGGGCCAGATACAGAACGGTGACGCTGGCAAGCCTGGTGGCGGCGATCGCTCAGGTCGCTCTGGGAGGGGTCGTCCGGGTGACCGGTTCCGGGGACGCATGCCCGGATTGGCCGCTCTGTCACGGGCAGATAATCCCGCCCTTCGACTACCACATCTGGCTCGAGTTCACCCACCGCCTGGCAGCGACCGCCGTGGGGGTCCTGGTGGTGGCTTCGCTCGTCCTGGCTTGGCGACACTTGCGGACGTCGAAACCCGCCATCGTGGCCACGGCCTCGAGCACGGCACTGGTGGTGGCGGCGGCGATCCTCGGTGGCCTCACCGTACTGAGCGAACTCTCCTGGTGGACGCGCCTGATCCACCTGGGGCTGGCCGAGTTGACCGTGGCCGGCCTCGCCGTCGCCTGGCTGGCCGGTCCGCCCGATGATCGATCCGATCGTCCGCGGGACCTCGATACCGCGGCTTCCAGGCGGGATCGGAGGCTGGCATGGGCCGGTTTGAGCGGCCTGCTGGCAACCATCCTCTTCGGGTCCTACATGGTGGGGATGAACTACGGCGCCGCCTGTCCGAGCTGGCCGCTCTGCGTCGGCACCAGCATCCCCGGAGGCACGCCGTTCGTCATCAACATGACCCATCGATACATGGTGGCCATCGTGGCCGTGCTCGTGATACGTACCTGCTACGTGGCTTGGAAACAGGGCGCGGCGCGGGGCCAGCTCCGCTGGCTGGCCGCCCTCACGGCCGGGTTCCTGGTGATCGAGATCGGGGTAGGGGCGCTGACGGCATGGATGGGTTCGACCCCTCTCATAGCATCCCTGCATCTGGTCTTCGCGACGATGTCCTGGGTGTCGATGGTGCTGATGGTCGCGGTCCAGTTCGATCCCGGAACCTTCCGGGTGAGGTCCCGGTACCCGGGGGGCGCCGGTTGATGCCGGCTCCGGGCACTCGCGCATCCAGGGTGGTGAGCGACTACATCGCGCTCACCAAGCCCCAGATCACGGCCCTGCTGCTGATCACGGCCGTGGGGAGCATTTTCCTGGCCGCCGAGGGCCGGCCCGATCCCCTCGTAGTCGTCTTCGTCGTCCTCTCCGGCTACCTGGCGGCCGGCGGAGCCAACGCTCTCAACCACGGCGCCGAACGCGACATAGACCAAAAGATGGTCCGTACCAGCACCCGCCCCGTAGCCGGCGGGAGGGTCTCCAAATGGCAGGCCTACGGCTTCGGAATCCTTCTCAACCTGGGCGCCTTCGTGATCCTGGCTGCCTTCGTGAACGTCCTCAGCGGCCTGCTCGCCATGGTCGGCACCCTTTTCTACCTGTTCGTGTACACCAAGGGCCTCAAGCGGACGACGCCCCAGAACATCGTCATCGGCGGCGCCGCCGGCGCGGTCCCACCCCTGGTCGGCTGGGCGGCGGTGACCGGGACGGTCGAGCTACCGGCGGTCTACCTGTTCGCCATCATCTTCCTGTGGACGCCGCCGCACTTCTGGGCCCTGGCCCTGCTGATCAAGGACGACTACGCCCGCGCCGGGATCCCGATGCTGCCGGTGGTCGCCACGCTGGCTGCGACCAAGCGCCAGATCCTGGCCTACACCGTGGTGCTGGTGGTGCTCTCCGCGACGTTCGTCGCCACGGGCGCGGTCGGTTGGCTCTACCTGGTCGGCGCCGTCGCCCTCGGCACGGGCTTCATCGTCCTGGCAGTCCGCCTGGCACGCGGTGAGGGAACCGAGGGTGCTAGAGCTCTGTACCTGTTCTCACTCCTGTATCTGGCCCTGCTCTTCGGCGCCGTAGGAGTCGATTCGCTGGTGACCCGGTGGCTCATCGTTTAGCGCGTCCATTCATGATGGCGGTCGCGGTCACGGCCCTTGCGGCGACGGTTGCCTGCGCGCCGCAGGGGTCTTCGGGATCCATCTCCGGCGAGGTGCGCTTCGCCCGCGAGGTCGAGCTGCCCGAGGGCGCGGTCATCACCGTCCGACTGCTGGACATCACGCTGGCCGATGCCCCCTCCGTGGAACTGGGGCTCGATGTCATCGAGAACGCCGACCGCCTCCCGGCCCGCTTCCGCATCGATTACGACCGCGACCTGATCGTCAGCGGCAACGAGTACTCGCTGAGCGCCGACGTCAGACTCGGCGATGACCTCTTGTACGTCAACGACACCGTCCACCTCGTGCTGACCGGGGGCGCTCCGGCGAACTCCGATGTCGTGGTCATCTCCACCAACCCCTTTGACACCTGCATCGAGCCCCTGCCGGGACAGATTCACTCCGGGCCGGCTGCTGAGGACCTGCCCCGCGATGCCATGCTCCACGTTCGGCTGATCGACGTCACCGATCCCGCAACTCCGCTCCTGGTCAGCGAGACCATCCGGGGCGACCTCGACGGGTTCCCTATCGAGTTCTCACTCCCCCACGAAGGCGTGCAGATCAGCCGCCACAGCAGGTACGAGCTGGAGGCCGAGATCGTTGCCGGCGACGAGATCCTCTACCACATCCCCGGAAGCGAGTGGCGCCGCACATGGCTCCCGCACTGCCCGAATGCCGACCTGCTGCTCGTCAACGACGTGTTCCCGGTCAGCGAGTTTCCCGAACCCGGTTCTACGCCCTGAGTCCAGCGGGGAGGGTGGTTAAACAGCGCGAGCGGCAGGGTGAACGACTACGCCGGCAAGCCGTTCTGCTAGGCGGTCTCGGGTGACCTCGAGATCGTATTGGGCCTGTAGTCCCATCCAGAAGCCCGGAGAGTTCCCGAAGAAGCACCCCAGCAGCAAGGCCGTCTCCGCGGTTATCGACCGCTGGCCGTGAACGATGGAATGAATACGCCTCGGATCCACACCTATGCACTTCGCCAGTCGATACTGAGTGATGTTCATAGGGCCGAGGAACTCCTCGTTGAGAACCTCGCCGGGGTGGATGGGCGGTAGCTTCGCCTCGGTGCTCATCGTTCCTCCACGTCAGTGGTAGTCCACTATCTCGACTTCGTATGCGTTTCCCTCACTCCAGACGAAGCAGATCCGCCACCGGTCGTTGATCCGAATGCTGTGCTGCCCATCGCGGTCTCCGGACAGTGCCTCCAACCTATCCCCCGGCGGCACCCGTAGATCGTTGATGTTGGTGGCGTTGTTCAGGATCATCAGCTTCCTCTGTGCTCGACGCTGGATATCCTCGGTAGTCTGCGGACACGCCGGCGTTCGGCAACCGCCCGTGCGTCCTTGTCCCGGTAGCTCCGAATCACCACGGGATAATAGTACGCTCCGCTATTAGTGGCGAGTGCTAACCCATAGAGTGAACGCGATCTGCAGCCCACGCGACTTCGGGAGAATCATCGGGACCAACCCGATCGATCTGGCTTCGAGTTCGCTCCCAACCTGAGTAGCGACACGACAGAGTTCCGTCAGGCAGCCGTATCTTGAGTAAGTTGAACGGTTATGGCTGCATTCCAGGCCGGGACGAAATGTTCCAACTGCCTCACACGAGTTGAGCAGATCGCGTGCCCTGCTTGTGCGAGGCTCAGTTGACCGCCGACCTGCTGTCGGTCATCGATGGTCTGGTGTTCGACGGCGTGGGTCCCGAGCCGGTCGAATGCCCGATCCATACGGAGGCGGGACGGATCGTCAGCCTGGAGGGCCCGCCTCCGGGTGGGGCCCGGGTAATCAACGCCAAGGGTCGACTGGTCACTCCCGGCCTCATCGACGCACACTTGCACGCCTACACGGTGAGCGTCGACCTGCTGGAGAACGAGGCGTTGCCGATGAGTTATGTGGCCACCAAGGCTGCTCGACGCCTCGAAGGCGCCCTGCGCCGGGGCTTCACCACCGTCCGGGACGTGGCGGGGGGTGACATCGGCCTTCGCATGGCCATCGAGGACGGACTCATCGATGGCCCCCGCTACTTCTTCACCGGTCCCGGCCTCACCCAGACCGGAGGGCACGGCGATGCCCGTCCCGGTCACCTTGCCATCGAGGTCCTTGGGCATCATGCCGGGGAGATCGTGGATGGGGTCGACAAGCTGAGACGGGTGGTGCGGGAACGGTTCCGGACCGGTGCCCACGCCATCAAGATCTTCACCTCCGGGGGCGTGGCCTCACCTACAGATCCGCTCCGTAGCAGGCAGTACTCCGCTGAAGAGGTGCGGGCCGTCTGTGACGAGGCATCCCGGCGGGACTCCTACGTAGCCGCCCACGCCTACTCCCCCGAGGCGATCGCCCACTCGGTGACGAACGGCGTGCGGACCATTGAACACGGAAACCTCCTCGACCGGCAGACAGCGGAGCTCATGGCGGAACGCGGCGCCTATCTGGTTCCCACCCTGATCGCCTACGACGCCATGGGACGCCGCGGCCCCGGCCTCGGCCTTTCTCCGGTCTCCGAGCGCAAGAACCGGGAGGTACTGGAAGCGGGCCTGTCGTCGATCGGCATCGCCCGCCGGGCCGGAGTACGCATCGGTCTCGGAACCGACCTGGTGGGCGACTTGGAGGACGAACAGCTCCTCGAATTCAGGAACCGGTGCGAAGTGGATACGGTAGGCGACGTCCTCCGCTCCGCCACCTCGGTCAACGCATCCATCCTGCGGCGACCGGACCTGGGGGTGATCCGGGAGGGCGCCGTCGCCGATCTGGTAGTCCTGGCAGGCAACCCCTTCGAGCGGACCGACGTGCTCTGGTCACCGGACCGGCTGGTCATCCGATCGGGAGAGGTAGTGGAACCATGATGCGCACCTTCATCGACCTGCCGCTCGCCGGAGGAATGACGGGAGCCCGCTTCCGGATCGCTCGCCTGGCTACCTCCCCCGGTGACAAGGCCGACCACGGCGAGGAAGGCCGGTGAGCACCAACCGCCTCGCTATCGACGTGGGGGGCACGTTCACGGACGTGGTGAGTCTCGACGGCAGCGGAGAGATCCGGTTCGAGAAGGTACCCACCACGCCGCAGGACCCGAGCCAGGGGGTCATCGACTCCATCGCCCGGGTCGACGCAGCGCTTGACCGCACATCCCTGTTCACCCACGGCACCACTCTGGCCCTTAACGCGCTCCTGACTCGCTCCGGCTCCCGAACCGCCGTGGTGGCCACCGCGGGGTTCCGGGACGTATACCTGCTGGGGCGGACCTCCCGGGAGGGGAACTACGACATCCTCTACCGGACCCCTCCCCGTCTGGTGGAACGGTGCGACACCTTCGAGGTGACGGAGCGCCTCATGTTCGACGGCTCCGTCCGCACCGAATTCGATGAAGCCGACGCCCGCCGGATCGCCGCGCTCATAAGGGACGGTGGCTACGACTCAGTGGCCGTGGCCTTCCTGCACTCCTACGCCAACCCTGCCCATGAAGTGGCGATGCGGGAGGTTCTGGCAGAGGTCGTCCCCGAAGTGGAGGTGTCGATCTCGTCGGATCTCTCCCGCGAGTACAGGGAGTACGAACGGACCAGCACGGCAGTCCTCGACGCCTACATCAAGCCGATCGTGCGGACCTACCTGTACGACCTGGGCGCAGAACTGGCGTCCGGAGGTTTCGGAGGCCGGTTCCTGATGATGCGGTCGGGCGGCGGGGCTATGACGGCGTCTTCCGCCCGGGAAAACCCTGTGAACCTGATCCTGTCGGGACCGGCCGGAGGGGTGATCGGGGCGGCGGGTTTCGCCCGGATGATCGGGGAACCCAACCTCGTCACGGTCGATATGGGGGGCACGAGCCTGGATGCGTCGCTCATTATCGATGGACAACCCGTGATGCACCAGGGCGCCGAGTTCGAGAGCCTGCCCATAAACATCTCTTCGCTTTACATCCACACGATCGGTGCCGGTGGAGGCTCGATCGCCTGGACCGACGAAGCGGGAGGGCTCCAGGTGGGACCGCACAGCGCCGGCGCAGACCCGGGGCCGGCTTCGTACGGATCCGGCGGAAGCGAAGCCACCTTCACCGACGCCGCCCTCGTAGTGGGCTATCTCGGCCAGGAGACCCCGCTGGGAGGAACCCTGACCCTCGACAAGGACCTGGCCCGGGGCGCATTGGAACCGCTCGCCGAGCGCATGGGCATAACAGTGGAGGAACTCGCCCTCGGCGTGGTCCGGATCTCGGCGGTCAAGGTCATGGGAGCGGTGCGCTCGATCACCGTCGAGTTGGGCCGCGACCCGAAGGACTTCGCCCTGCTGGCGTTCGGCGGCGCCGGTGGGATAGTGGCGGTCGACGTGGCCCGAGAGTTGGGTATGAGCACTGTCATCATCCCGCCGGGCCAGGGCGCCTTCTCCGCGCTGGGAATGCTGATGGCGGACGTCCAGCACGACTTCGCGCAGACCACCATAGTGCCGCTCGAGTCTCTCGACGCCGGTCGGCTGGAAAGCTCCTACGCCGAGATGTCGGCCCGAGCAGTAGATACGCTTCGGTCGGAGGGCTTTGCGGTCGAGAGGCAGGTGTTGGCGCGCTCGGTCGACGTCAGGTACTCCGGCCAGGAACATCCGGTGTCGATCACCCTCCCGGCCGGGACAGCGGACCCGATCGCGTACCTGGGACAGCGGTTCACCGAACTCCACCGGCGCCAGTACGGCCATACCATGACCGATCCGGTCGAGGTCACGACGCTGCGCCTGAACGCCACCGGAACGGTGGACCAACCTAGCTTCCCAACAATTCCCCGCCGGGAGGCCGGGCTGCCCGAGCCGTTTGCGACCCGGCCGGTTCTGGACGCCGGGGGTGCCCACCGGAACCCCGCCGGGGTGTACAGGAGGGAGGACCTCCGCTGTGATGACGAGATCGCCGGACCGGCGGTGATAGTCGAGCACACCGCCACCACCGTCATCCATCCGGGCGACCATCTGGTGGTGGGGGAGCATGGCGAACTCGTGATAACGCTGGGGGCTACCGATGGTTGACGCCATAACGACCGAGATCATCCGTCACGGCCTTCTCTCGGCCTGCGAGGAGATGGCCCGGAACCTCTGCCGGACGTCCTACAACACGGTCGTCTACGAAACCCACGACTACGGGGTGGGACTGCACGATGTGAACGGAGACATCGCTGCCGACGCTCCGGGCATCGCCGTGTTCACCCGCGGCAACGACTACGGCATCAAGCGGTCGATCGAGTTCCTGGGAACGGACTCGATGAAGCCCGGGGACGTGTTCATAAACAACTACCCGTACTGGTCGTCGGCCCACACGCTCGACCCGCTCGTGTTCGCTCCGATCCACGTCGACGGGCGCCTGGTCGGGTTCGCGTCCTGCCGGTGCCACGTGCTCGACCTCATGCAGAAGGATCCGGGATACGTGCTCGACTCCACTGACATGTACCAGGAGGGGATCTTCTTCCCGGTCGTCAAGCTGTACAGCGAAGGCGAGATCAACGAGGACATATTCAACATCGTGCGCTTCAACAGCCGGCTGCCCAGCCACACGATCGGGGACTTGCAGGCCCAGGTGTCGGCCGTCGTTACCGGGGTGAGACGGACCCGTGAGATCGCCGACAAGTTCGGGGCCGAGACCCTCACCGCAGCTCTGGACGCCATCAACGTCCACGGCGAGCGCCTGGCGCTGGCGGCCCTGCGGCGAATGCCCAAAGGCACGTGGAGCGCCGAGGACTACATGGACCACGACGGGGTGGATCTCGACAGACCGATAAAGATGGCCGTGACCATCACCATCACCGACGACGAGATGATCGTCGACTGGACGGGGAGCGACGAAGGGGTGCGCGGTCCGATCAACCTACCGCGGGGCTTGACCGAGGCGTTCAACTGCCTGATCTTCAAGGCTCTCACCACTCCCGAATGGCCGGTCACTGCCGGCAACTTCCGCCCGTTGCGGGTGATCACCAAGGAGGGATCGGTGATGCACGCCGTTCCACCCATGCCCACCTTCACCCTGTGGGGTGGATTGCTGGGCGGCGAGGTGATGCTGAAGGCCCTGGCACAGGGGATGCCCGACCGGGTGCCCGCCTGTTCCGGGGGCGACGTGTG
>JAPPGV010000027.1:6382-75168 GCA_028821235.1 bacterium | reverse complement strand
GGCAGCGGCGTTCCTCGCAAGGCCCGCTGACGAAGGCGTACCCGCAGCGGTACGTTGAGGAAGCGGAACGCAGCGACGGGACGCCGATGACCGCCAGACCACACCAAGCTGTTTCGCAGACAGACCACTAAAACCCGCCGAAGCGCATCAAGACCATCATGGTGAAGATCACTGGGAAGGCGGCAACGTAGACAGTCCTCAGGAAGGCGGGCGTGGGCACGCGGTTGAGGAGGAATCCGAACATGAGTATTCCCAGCACCCCCGACAGGATGAAGATCCACCCGTACGAGGTGTTGAGTTGGTCGAGCACGCCGGTCATCAGCCCGCGCAGGATTCCCGTGACGACCGTGCCGCCGGCCGTGATCAACGTGATCTGGCGGGCCTTCGCGGTCAGTAACGACCCGCGGGCAGCCTCCGCCTGCTCCTTCGGCAGGGTGGCGAGGGCCGGGAACAAGGTGACCCGGGTGAAGGCGATCGAGCCCGCCCAGAAGATACCGAAGGCCACGTGAAGCCAATGAACTACGAACACGTCCCAAGCCACTACCGGCCTCCCATTCGCACCGGCGCCGTACAGCGTCTAGACGGTATCGTAGCCCGATATCGGTAGCCGGAATCGGATTGTAAGAGGTGAAGATCGAACGCCTGTCCGGTAATCCCCTGATCGTGCCGGCTCTGGATCCCCGGATCGGGACCAACATCAACGAGCCGCCCGTCATCCCCGGGGCTCGTATCACCGGTCTATGACACGTCGTTTCTCCGGGCATAACCGGCCAGGAAGGCATGGGTCCGGTCGTACTCCTCGGGCGACGAGGCGAGGATCTGGGCTGCGAAGTCTGTGGCGCCTGCCTCGGCCAACTCGTCCAGGCGTCTACCCACTTCGGACTCGTCGCCGATCAGAGCCACCTGCGCCGGGCTGGAAGATCCGTTGAGGTCCAGTACCGCCCGGTAGACCGGCCTGCTTCCGATGCCCGTCAAGGCCCGCTCGGCGTGCTCGTACGCGGATGCCCTGTCGTCGGTCACCCACACCGGAGCTCCGGCCACCACCCTCGGCGGCAGCCGTCCGGCTCCTTCTGCCGCAGCCGTAGTCTCGGGAACCGCCACCGTCCTCACGTAACGAGCGCCGCTGAGCCAGAGGACGGTCCCGTCCGATAGCGACCCGGCTACTCGCAGCATCTTCGGACCCAACGCGGCCATGAGGACAGGCGGGCTGGCCGTAAGCGTGGCAAGCGGCAGCGAGACCTTCGAGAGGGAGTACTCAGCCCCGGAGAAGGTCACCTCCGCACCTGACAGCAACCCTGAGAGGCAGGTGAGGTACTCGCGGGCGTGACGCACCGGTGCCGACCAGTCGAAGCCGAGGGAGGACATCAAGGTGTCGTGGCTCACGCCCACGCCAAGCGCCAGCCTTCCGGCGCAACCGATCTGCACCGTCAACGCCTGCAGGGCCAGCGCATACGGATGCCGGGGGTAGGTGGGCACGATGGCCGTTCCCAACTCGACTCGGGTCGTGCTTGCACCGGCGACAGCCAGCTGGGTGAGGGCGTCCATCCGACCCGACGTCCATGCGGTGTCGAAGCCGGCTGCCTCGGCTCGGGCGATGGTGGAGATCAGGTTCTCGAGCGTCGGTTCCCCGGGAACCGAGATCGAGGCCATGAGCCCGATCCTCATCCGGACATGGTGTTATCCGGGAGCATGATCCTCCTGCCCGGCGTGGCGCCGATCCGGGCCTCCTACCGGGAACCGGCGGCAACAGCCTCGCCGTCCAGGACATCGGATACGAGCTCGCGGATCTTGGGGCGCAGGTCCTCCAGCGCCTGCTGTCCGCGATCTGTCAGCGAGTAGTACTTCCGCACCTTGCCGCCGACCACCTCGGGAGAGCGTTCGAGGAACCCGATCTCCTCCAGTCCGTGGAGGAGCGGGTAGAGGGTTCCCGGCGACAGGTTGTAGCCGTGGGTCGCCAGCTCGTCGTTGAGCGCTACTCCGTACACGGGGCCCCTGCTCGCACAATCGAGTACGTGCACCCTCACGAAGCCCAGCAGGATGTCGCGAAATAGCTTGCTGTGGCCTTCGAATGTGGGATGACCATCGATACGGTCGGTCTCAATCATTTGGGCACCTGTTCGTTACTAATCGCTTGGCACGCGAACGGGCGGCTACGGGCTGACGGTTCGAGTTCGGACTCCGAGCTCGGGTTATCGCTCGACGCCCCCTGGTATCGTAGCCCGATATTGGCACGCGATGCATGGTCAGGGGAATCCGGTGACGGACGATAGCAAGCCGAGCAACCAGGACGCGGGAGCCGGTTCCGGAACCTTCAACCCCGAGCGGGGATCGGTAATCGAGATATTCTGGGTCGCCCTACGCCTCGGGCTGACTTCTTTCGGCGGGCCCATCGCCCACATCGGCTACTTCCAGGACGAGTACGTCCAGCGGCGCCGGTGGGTGGACGAGGAGACCTTCGCCGATCTGGTCGCCCTTTCGCAGGCCTTTCCTGGGGCGGGAAGCAGCAAGCTCGGCATGGCGATCGGCATGGCGCGCGGTGGGTTGTGGGGCGGTTTCGCGGCCTGGCTCGGGTTCACCCTTCCGTCGGCCGTGATCATGACCGTGCTCGGCCTGACGGCCTCCCAGATCACCGAGGAAGCGGCCGGATGGATACATGGGCTGGTCGTGGTGGCGGTACCGGTGGTCGGCCTCGCGGTGTGGAAACTGTGGCGGCAGCTTGCCCCGGACCGCTTCCGCAGCTCGATCGCGGTCCTGGCCACGCTGGCGGTGATCGCCTTCCCCTCGTCGGCCCGCACCACCATCGTCATCGTGATCATCCTGGGGGGGATCGTGGGCTGGTTCTTCCTGCGCCGGGAAGCCGCCGCCGCCCGCTCGTACCAGCTCGGGTCCGGACGCCGGGCCGCGGTGATCAGCGCGGTCCTGTTCTTCGCCCTGCTGGCCCTGCTGCCGGTGGCGCGGGCCGCCTTCGATGAGCAGGCCATCGCGACGGCCGACGCCTTCTACGGTTCCGGGGCGCTGGTGTTCGGCGGAGGCCCGGTGGTGCTGCCCCTTCTCGAGAGCGAAGTGGTGGGGCCCGGCTGGGTCGACGAGGACACCTTCATCGCCGGCTTCGGCGCGGCTCAGGCGGTGCCGGGGCCGATCTTCACGTTCTCGGCCTATCTCGGGGCTTCTCTGGGGACGGCGCCGAACGGGGTCGGGGGCGCGCTGCTGGCTCTCCTGGCCATCTTCCTGCCCTCCTTCCTGATCGTGGTCGCGACGCTCCCGTCGTTCGGCGCGCTCCGCGCCCGCGCCGAGGTGCAGGCGGTGCTACGTGGGGTCAACGCCGCCGTGGTGGGGATCCTGCTAGCCGCCCTCTACGACCCTCTCTGGTCGAGCGCCATCCTCACCCCGGAGGACTTCGGCCTGGCCCTGGTCGCCCTGGGGCTCCTGGCCTTCTGGAAGCTCCCCCCATGGCTGGTGGTCATCCTGACCGCGGCCGGCGGTGGTCTCCTAGCGACCTTCTGATGCCGTCCGAGTCCTGGAGGCGATCCCTGGCGGACGGGATCAGCCAACTCGGGCGTTGGTTCCAGGGACGCTACGGATTCGAGGCGGACGAGCCGACCGAGACGGTTCCTGCCGACCTCTACTTCGATCCCGACTTCATGAGACGAGCGATCGCCGCGTCCCACACCGTGCGGCCCGAGTTCCTGTTCCAGGACCCACCGGCGCCCGACACCCCCGAAACCGAGGTCGATCTCGACCTGAGAGTGGCCGTGTCACGCGTCACCCGCCACTACACGGCCTGCCTCTCGGTGGCTGCCTACACCGCGCTGGCCCATGGGGTGGCGCTCGACATGTCGCCCCGGAACTGCCGGTTGCGTACCAGGCTCGGGCTTCCGTTCACTCTGGTACTGGACCACCTCGGGGAGGGCGCGGTGGTGACCCCGGAGCGTTCCACGCCGTGGCGGGTGACGGCCCCCAGCGTCACGACTCTGGCGGAGGCGCGCGCTCACGTTTGGCGGACCCTGTACGGGACGCATCTCGCTCCGTTTTTCGAGACGGTCCGGCACATCACCCGCGTGTCGAGGCGGCTGCTCTGGACCAACGCTGCCGAATGGTTGGGGATGATCTCGGACTCCGCCGACGAGTACCTCGCGGGGGCCGGCCGACCGTACGTGGAGGACCGCCAAGCCCTGATGAACACCCCTTCCCTGCCGCAGGTCCCGGGGGAGAATCCCCTGCGCGGCTTGGTGGTGTGGGACCCGGTTCCCGATCCCCGCTACCCGCACGGTATCCACCGTAGGTTGGCGTGTTGCCTGACCTACCGGTTGGAAGACCGCCTGGGCCGCCTGTGCCAGAACTGCCCGCTGCTCACGCTCGAAGAGCGCCTCGCCCTGGTGCGTGAACGCTACGGGGTCCGCATGGGAACCGGCGGAGGACCGGCCGAGAGGCAGTCCGTCCGGCGGGGATTGGAACGGATCGCGGGATCGGACCGGCCTGGCCAAGCCGTCCATGACGGCTGAACGCTAGATTGCAAGACGAACAAGAGAAGGAACGAGCAGATGGCGGTTGACGACCGGATGGTCACGAAGAACGCGGCCGGCGAGGACTTCGACCTCTCGAGGGCAAGCGAGTTCAGCTTCACCCAGTTCTATCGGGATCACCTCTACTCGGAACGCCTCCAGATCTCGCGTGACGAGATGACATGGCTGGAGCGTTACGCAAAGCCGGACCAGCCTGCGGAGGTGGTGCTCAACTTGAGTTGCGGTGTGCAGAACACCCCCCACCTGATGCTCACCCAGGTCGCTTTATTCGAAGCCCTGGGGGTCGACTTCGTGGCGACAGCCGGCAACAAGTACTGCTGCGGCCGACCGTTCCAGCGTTTCGGGAAAGGTCAGGTTGGCGACACCATGGCGGCGCGCGCCATCGACCGGTTCGCCTCGTGGCAGCCCGAGGTCAACGTTCAGTGCTGCGGCTCGTGCTTGATCGAGTTCAACTACCACGTGCGGGTCGTCGCAGAGGAGCGGGGTGAGGCACCCTTCGAGGTGATCCACATAACGGACTACCTCGTCGACCGGCTGATCGAGATGGGCGATGACGTTCCGTGGCGCAAGTCGATACCCCGGCGGGTGATGGTGCACGCGGAGGGCGCCGAGGTCCATCCCACCAAGGAGGCAGCCAAGTCGGCGACTATCCGAACTCTCGAGTTGATCCCGGGGATCGAGTATGTGGGCATCGTGGAGAGCCCTGCTCTCGGCCAGCCCTGCGCGACCAAGGGCCCGGGAGAACCCAGCGTCCTCAACGACATCACCCCCGAGCAGTACCTGGAGGTCTGCCGGGACCTCCAGGACCAGGCGGACGCGGTGGGAGCGGACGCGATCGTGACCCATCACCACATGTGCCACCGCGAGTGGTGCAAGTTCGGGACCAACCGTCTGCCGGTCCTGCACTACCAGTCGTTGCTGGCCGAAGCACTGGGGATCAGGATTCCCGATCGCTTCCAGGCTCTCTGGAAGCTCGGGGATCCCGAGAAGGTGCTCCAGCAGACCCGCCGCCACTGGGAGTCATGGGGGATGGATGAGAAGGACGCCCGTCACGTCGTGAAGCATCACTTCATGCCCGAGTACGCGTCACAGGTGCAGCGGTGCCCCTGCGAGGGGAACTGCTCCGAGGCCGCCGCCGGTACCGGCGGCGCCGCGGCTGCCCTCGGAGCGGACTGTGACACGTCCTGGACGGCCACGCTCGAGGCCGGTATGGAACTCCCCGTCCTCGACCTCGTCTGACACAAGCCGGAACGGCCGCTGATCCTTGATCGCTATCGGCCTGTAGGAGGATCCCCTAGGACGGTTGGCGGACCTCGGTCGTACCGGGCCAGACCAACTCGGGCGAGGGGGCGCCGCAGCCGGAGCCGCCGCACTCGCAGTCGTGGATGCTCTCCGAGAAAGCGGCCGTGAAGTGGGTGCGAGCGTGGTCGTAGGCATCCTCGCGGCTGATCCCCCACGAGCCCCAAGCCGGGTGGGCCGCCTCCACTATGGCGTCGGTATCGGCCAGCCGCCAGTAGGTCTGGTAGCGGTCCTCGACTCCCACACCGAGCGCGTCGGCGAGGACGGACATCCAATGACGGACCCCCAGCTTGTGGCTGGCCAGCTTGGACCACTGCTTCTGGCAGGCGTGATAGGGGGTGACGACGATCTCCGCCCCGGTGCGTTCGGCCTGCTTCCCCAGATCCCGGAGGATCTCCCGATGGGCGTCGGAACTGATATCGCCCAGGCCCACGAAACGGTCGTTGATCTTCTTGAGGTCGCAGGGCGCACCAGTCGAGGGCGGTTCGACGATCCCCAGGTTCTCGACACCCGGGATGTAGGACAAGATCTCGTCGACCGCGTCGATAGTGGCGCCGCTGACCAACTCGCGGCCGGGCCGGCCGCCATGTTCGTAGGCGCGGTCGTTGGGGACCTTGGGCTGGTCATGGCGGTGGACCAGGACGGGTAGCCGATCCGTGTTCTTCCAAGGGATGTCGCCTGCTCGCTCTCGCAGCGAGCGGGCCATGTACGTGGAGACGTGGATCACCTCGAACGGCGTAGTCATGCGCCGGCTGGCCACGTCGATGTAGGTGATCATGCATGCCCCGCACCACTGCACCATCGTCTGCGGTCGGTAGGAGGCGAAGCGCGTATAGGAGGTCGCCACGACCCTGTCCGCCGCCCTCACCCTGCCGGTTCGCTGCAAAGGACGCCCGCAGCAGAACTGGCGTCCGACCACGGCTTGGTGCTCGATCCCCAGCACCTCGAAGACCCTCACCGCGGCGCGCATCAGATGAGGCGTGTGCTGGACGGCGCATCCGAACGCCAGCAGCGTGTCCACCGGAGCATCGGGCGTCCTGTGGCGATCCACCCAGTCCACCTCGTCCCTGGCCACCTGCATGGCCAGGCTGTTCATCATGCCGCCGTAGAACTCCTTGGGGGAGAACCCGGACCCCATAGACCCTCCGCTCTGGCTCCTCCTGGTCCGGCGTACCATAATGCTCGAAGTTCGATATCGCATCCCAATATCGGAGGTCTGAAGGTGTCGTACGCGCATGAGGCGCGCGCTGTCGTGGTAGGCGGAGGAACCGTCGGCCTCTGCTGCGCGATGCACCTGCTCCGGCGTGGCTACGAGGTGACGGTCGTGGACCGCGGTGCCCCCGGCAACGGCGCATCGGGTCACAACGCCGGGCTGTTCTCGGTCGGGAACTGCCTTCCCACCTCCACTCCGGGGGTCATCCGCTCGGTGCCCACGATGTTGACCGATCCCCACTCACCCCTGGCCATTCGGTGGCGCTATCTGCCGCGGATGCTGCCCTGGCTGTTGCGCTTCATCGCGTCCGGACGGCCGGCTCAGGTCGAGCGGGCTTCGGTCGCGATCGCCGGGCTGGTCAAGCAGGCGCTCCGAGCCTGGGAGGAGGTGCTGCCGGCCGGCGCTTCCGGAGGGGTTGTGATTGACGGAGGGCACCTGCTGGGTTACGGCACCGACGCAGTGTTCGCCAAGGCGGCCTTCGCGATCGAGACCAGGCGGAGGCGGGGCATCGACATGAGGATCCTGGATGCGGCGGGGGTCGCCGGGTTGGCCCCGATCTTGGAGGGCCGCTTCCGGCACGGTGTCTACATTCCCAGAGGCCCTTGGGCCGACCCCCGGCTGCTCTGTGCGGCCTTGACCGAGCTCATGGTCTCGGAAGGCGGTCGTCGCCTGTCCGCTGAGGCGACCGGGTTCGTGCGGTCGGACGATCAGGTCACCGTCGTGGAGACGACCGGCGGGGAGGTCGCGGCTGACGTGGTAGTGATCGCGGCGGGCGCCTGGTCCAAGCACCTCACCAGGATGCTCGGTTTCACCACTCCCCTGGACACCGAGCGCGGCTACGGGGTCGACCTGCCTGATCCGGGTGTGGACCTCCCCTTTCCCATCGTCTCGATGGACCACCACTTCGCCATGACCCCACTTCCCGGCGGCCTCCGCCTGGCCGGGACGGACGAGTTGGCCGGCCTGGAAGCGCCGCCCGACTTCCGGCGGGCGGACCGCCTCGTCGACGCCACCAGGCTGGTGTTCCCCGAGTTGCGGACCCACGGGGCGGAGAGTTGGATGAGCTACCGGCCGTCGCACCCCGACTCCCTTCCGGTCATCGGCCGGGCGCCCCGCCACACCAATGTCTACCTTGCCTACGGCCACGGCCACATCGGGTTCACCCTCGCCGCCATCACCGGCGAGATCATCGGGCAGATGGTCTCGAACGAGGACCCCTCCCTGGATCCAGCACCCTTCCGGCCTACCCGCTTCCGCCTCCTCAAACGGGGGTAGGACTCCGCTGCCCGCCCGGTATAAGGGGGCCGGATCCGGTTACGGGATCCGGATCTCGGGTAGCGCGCCCTCGAGGGCGGGGATACCCAGCACCAGGCCCGTCAACGCCCCTCCGGCAAGGATGACTACCGGGTGAAGTTTCGTTCGGGCCATCAGCGTGCCTGCGATCAGCGCCACCGCAACCAGCGCCAGGTTGGAGAGGCTGGACCTGGCGATGGTGAGCACGGCCAGGCTGAAGAGGCCGACGATGGCCGGCCCGGCGCCCTTGCCGAAGGCCCTGAGGCGGGGATGCTGGAGGTAGCGGCGTAGCCGGTGGGCCGATCCCATCGCCAGTGCCCAAGGGGCCAGGAACACGCCCAGGGTGGCCACCACCGCTCCTGCCGCACCCGCCACCAGGTAGCCGACGAAGGGCGCCAGCACCAGGATCGGCCCCGGCGTGATGAAGGTGAAGCCGACGGCCGCCGAGAACTCGGCCGGCGTGATCCATCCCTTGTCCGCCACGGCTACCCGATCGACCAGCCCCAGCACCGTCCCCCCTCCTCCGAAGGCGAGGAGGCTGAACAGCATGAACTGCCAGAACAGGTCGAAGAGTTCAGCCGGCATCCGCAGCCTCGGATCCGAGCCTCTTCGTGAACAGGAACACCCCCACCACCCCGGCCAGCAGCACGATGAGGGGCGCGCTGACACCCAGGAGGAACGTCGCTCCCAGTCCCGCCACGAGGATGGTGGCGGTGACCGCATCGACAATCGCCTTCCGGGCGAAGCGGTAGAGATACACCGACTGGATGCCCACCACGGCTGCCAGGAGGCCCTCGATGGCAGGGGCCAGCAGCGGAAGGGTGGAGAGCGCTACGAAGCCCACTGCCAGCCCGGTCATCACGAGTATCCCGGGGAGGAGGTACATCAGGGTGGCGACGCCCGATCCGCCCACTCCCCGCAGCACGTAGCCGAGGTAGGAGACCACGAGAGGGCCCCCGGAGCCCGGGAGCAAGCGGGTGTAGGTCACGGCCTCGGTGATCTGCCGCTTGGTAAGCGCGGGCCGTCTGTCCACCAGTTCGCGTTCGATCAGCACGAGCAGCAGAAGGAGCCCTCCGAACGCCACCAGCCCCATCCGGAAGAAGATCACGCCGATGGCGCCGATGCCGAGACGTAGCGGCGCGGGTCCGTCCGGTCTCTCGGTGGGTGTGTTCACCGGGTCAAAGATGGCGCGGGAAGCCGATCCCGGACCCGACCAGGTAGGCGTGCATTCCCATCGTGTACAGGTCGAAGACCGGCAGTCCCGTGATCGCTCTCACCATCTGGCCGAAGGGCGGGAAGTTGGCGCACTCCATGACGATGGCGCCGGCGTCCGGATGTTCCGCTACGACCCTCCGGGCCAGGTCGGCCACGTCCCGCTCGAGAAGATCGATGTCCGCCTCGGGGGAGTTGCCCACGAAGGTGGCATAGAAGTGGCTGTCCTCGGGCGGCGCCATCTGCACCACCGCCACGTCCTCCGATGACCAGCCGGCGCCCCGGTAATGCGCTTCGGTTAACACGGTCCGGGCCGTCAGGATCACGACCTTCCTGCCTCCCGCGGCGGTGGCCGCCATCGGAACCTGGAGGAGCGGGGACGAGAAAACCGGTATTTCCACCGCGGCGGCAAGTTCGGGCTGGTTCACGGCCAGAAACCCGCAACTGGTGCATATCGCCCGCGCGCCCTCCGCTTCCAGCGCCCGAGCCGCTTCGACGAAGGGAGAGAGCAGGTCGGGGTCGGGATCGGCCTGGGCCATCCGCTCGGGGAGGGCGCCCTCGACGATCCGGTAGGAGACGGGGAAGGGCCAGGTCCGGGCGTTCCCGACGTCGCCCCGGAGCCGGGGGAACTTGGTGTCGAGCATGATGACGCCGAGCGCCAGACCGTAGACGGTCCTTCCGCCTTGCGTCATGGTCGTCGAGTCCTGCCGGGCATGCGTCGTCATCACCGGGAAGCGCCGGTCACCATCCGAAGAGTCCGGCGAACCTCATCATGACCATCATGGTGAACATGACCGGGAAGGCCCAGACGTACATGATGTTCAGGACCGGCCTGTCGTAGAGAGGGCCGACCAGGTAGACCACCATCAGGATGCCGAGGATTCCCGCCGTGAGGTAGAGCTGCCCGTAGAGGCTCCCCAGATCGTCCAGCGCTCCGTCGATGAATCCCCGGATCCATCCGAGTGTGACCGTTCCGATCGCTGCGGTGTAGGTGATCTTGGTGCCGTGTCCCGCCTTCATGGCGCCGCGTACCTCCTCGAGGGACTCGGGCCCCAGCCTGCGCAGCGCAGGAAAGAGGCTCACGCGCGAGAACAGGATCGCCCCGAACCAGTAGATGGCCAGGAACACGTGAAGCCAGTGAACGATGAACAGTTCCGGTCGATCCATCCGGTACTCCTTTCAGATCTCCGTTCGAGTCAAGCGGACCATCCCACGCCGGTGCTCCGCCTGATCAGTGCTCGAGGGCGTCGAGCAGGACGGACGCATCGGGCAGGGTCTCCAGTCGGTCGACAAGCCGGAGGAAGCGCTCGACGTCGATCGGTGGATCGTCGCCCAGGCACTTCGACATCCATGCCTCCCGGTCCACCTTCGGATACCGCACGCCGTGGCGGCCGTGCTCGAATATCTCGACCCCGCCGGAGGTGGTCCGTATGGTGACCCGGGCGTAGTACTTGGGGACCGCCTCGTCGACGAAGCTCAGGGTGATCGAATCGAGCAGGGACTGCAAGTCATCCGAGATGGGGTCGAGGTAGACGCGGTGGTCCAGTTCGCGGTCCCGGATCAGCCGGGCCATTAGGAAGCGCAGGGATCCGATCCGCGAGACGATATCCGTGTACTTGGAGAAGTTCTCCTCCATGCGCTTCTCTCGCAGGCGCCTGCTCTCGGGTAGCTCGATCAGGACCGACTCGACACGCTCCGGCCTCAAGTCCATCGCCTCACACGCCTGCTTGGTGGTGTCGAGGATGCCGGCGTTCAGGTTGCTGGCCCGGTATTGCTTGACCCGGGCTTCTGTGATGCGGAAACGGGATCCCAGGGTGGCGAGGTTCTCGTCGATCTCGGCCGGAATCTCCTGGAGGAGGGTCTGGTAGAGGCCGAAGTCTCCTTCGATCATGCTCGGCGCGGCCGGGAAACCCGACTCGGCCAGTACTGCTGCGAACACCCCGGCCTGGCACTCCCACGGGTACACCACCCAGATGAACCGGGTGCCTTCGATCAGGCCCAGCGCGCCGTGGCAGGCTAGGCCCAGGGCATTGACCGTTCGTGGCTCGGAGAGGCCCAGCAGCCGGGCGGAGGTGGCGGCCACCGCAACCGGCCCGAAGATCGCATTGGGTCTCCGCGGCGCGGGAGCGGTCCAGGCCCAGGTCCCCGCGCTGAGGACCACCGCCACGTCGTAGCCGATGGCGCAGGCCGTGAGGAGTTCCCTGCCGCTCACGGTGCGGTCCTGCGCCAGGTTGAGGGCTGTGGGGTATATGAGCACGCCGGGATGGGTGCCACCCGACTCCGAGTCGTCCTGCCCGCTCTGGTGCATGTACAGGCAGTTGACGAACACGGCATCGAGCAGCCCGAGAGAGGGTTTCTCGCCGATGGCGGAGAAGCGCCCACCGGCCTCGCTCAACCGCGCCGCGGTCTTCCGTGCGTACCCTCCGTACTCGCTGTTGCGGCCCTCGATCCCTAAGGCGACGTGATGGACGAGGTGATCCTTGACGCGCTCCACGATCTCGGTTGGCAGGTCCTCGAAACGAAGCGAACGGATGTAGCGAGCCAACCGCTCGCTGATCGACGGGCCGCTGTCGGTCATGCGGGTTCGGTCTCCCTTGATCCTGATCTCGGTAACCGATATCGTAGTCCGATGTCAATACCGACAGCCGATGCGCGGGCCGAAGAGGACGGCGCTCCCCTGATCCACCGGCTGGCAGAACACGTCTCCGGCCTCGCGTTCGAGACGATCCCATCGGAGATCGTCGGGCTGGCCAAGGACCACCTCGTCCATCACGTCGGTCTGGCCCTCGCTGCCGTGGACTACCCGCGTCCCCGGCGAGCCCGCGCTGTGGCTCGCAGGCTTTCCGGTCAGGGAGGGCGGCACCGCATTCTCGGAACACCCGGCCGGTACGGCCTGCTCGAGGCAGTCTTCGCCAACTCCCTCCTCATGGGTGCGGACGCGCTCGACGACGCGGCTCTCGGTGGCACCCATCCGGGGGTGCTTGTATTCCCCACGGCCATGGCGCTACCGGAGACCCGGACCGTCAGTGGCAGGGACCTTCTGGCCGCGGTGGTAGCCGGCTACGACGTCCTGGTTGCCACCGCACGGGGTGGCTGGACCTGGGGGGTGAGCACCCCGCGCCGGTCCGGTTGCGTGGTGGGCCCGCTCGGTGTGGCAGCAGTAGCGTCCCGTCTGCTGGGCCTCGGACCGCAGAGAACCGCCCACGCGCTGGGGCTGGCCGCCAACGGGGCAGTCGGCCTCATCGAGGGAACTCCCTTCGCCGGCATCCTGTATCCCCATGTGACCCGGAGCGGCGTCATGGCGACCTTCCTGGCCGCGGACGGACACCGTTCCACCCCGAGCGTTCTGGATGGCCCGTACGGGCTGTACGAGACCTACCTCGGGGCCGTTCCGGGCGAGGTTGTGGCGGCCATGGACGCGTTGGGGAGCGACTACGGGCTTACGCACGCGTTCCGCAAGCGTTACGCGTGCAGTGGCTTCAACGTGGTGCCCGTGGAGCTGATGGACGACCTGGTCCGCAGCACGGGGGTGACCGTGGAGGACGTGGCCTCGATCCGGCTCGCCCTCCCCGAGGAACGGCGGCCCCGCGAGGAGGACTTCGACCGGAACTTCCGCCGCTACCGGGACGACGATGAAAGCCTGTACATCACCCGCTACGCGTCTCCCCGATTCCTCGTGGCCGCCTGGTTGTGGGACGGCCGTCTGAACCCGGCCCGTTACCGCGAGGACATGCCGGCGGGCTTCGTGGACCTGCTCGCCCGGACGTCAATGGACTTCGTGGAGGGGCTACCCCTGCGCTCGGCCCGCCTCACGGTTGTAACCACCGACGGCCAGGAGCACGTCCGGGAGGGTCATGACCCGTCCCCTACCCCGCCCATGGACTACCGGGAGTGGTTGGCCGACCTCCTTCCGGCAGCCCCTCCATCCGCGATCGAGGGCTTCGTCACCTCGGTCGACCGGCTCGAGGAGTCCCGCGATGCCTCCGAGCTGTGGACAGCGCTCGACCGGTTCGCCGAGCGGCCTGCTGCCTCCCCGGCGATATCTCCGGGGCTCGACCGGGAACCCGGCTCGACCGCATCCCAGCGGATCGCCGCTTATGTCACCGGAGCCAGGTACGAGGACTTCCCGCCGGCTGTGATCGAGCGGGGCAAGGATCTGCTCGTCCACCACCTCGGGTTGGCATTGGCGGATCGGCCTCCCGCCGGCGCCCGCCCGGGCAGGCCACCGGGCAACTACTCGGCCATAGGCCGGCTGCCTTCTCTCCGCCTGCTCGACGTGGTGTTCGCCAACTCGCTGAGCATGCAGACCAGGGGTCGGCAGGACAGCATGGCCGGAGGGATGCGTCCGGGGGCGTTGATCATTCCTGCTGCTCTGGCGCTCACCGAGGAACGCGCGATCACAGGGAAGGAGCTCCTGGTGGCGATCGCGGTGGGGTACGACGCCGGCCTCGCTCTGTCGGCCGGTACCTGGGCTTGGGGCGCCGCGACCGCCCGCCGGGCCGACTGCGTGTTCGGTCCCGTGGCCGTGGCCTGCACAGCGGCCCGCCTGCTCGGGCTCGACGAGGAGCGGACGGCAGATGCCATCGGGCAGGCCTGCCACCTGACGATGGGACTGATCGAGGGCGTAGAGGAAGAGGCGCTCATCAATGCGCAGTTGGCACGCAACGGCGTGTACGCCGCCATCCTCGCCGAGGCGGGATTCCCGGCGGCCGATCTCATGATCGAGGGAGAGTTCGGGTTGTACAGATCGACACTCGGGACAGTTCCGACAGATCTGGATCGGTCGCTGTCAGGACTGGGGACCAGGTTCGGGCTGGAACGGGCCGTGGTCAGCCGCCATGACCTTGATCCCAACCATCTTGTCCCGGTGGAGCTGACCTCCCGGCTGGGCGCGAGACTGGCCGGCGATGCCGGGGAGCCGGTTGAGGTGGAAGTGCTGCTGCCCGAGACCCGCAGACGCTGGGACCACGTCGCCCGAACCCGCCTCCGAGGCTCAGAACACCAAGTATCCCAAGCCGCAGCCCTGCGCCGCGCCCTTGCGAAGGTGTTGGCAGGCGGTCCCCGCGAAGAGGACCACAGGGCCAACGGGGCCCTGGAGGGCGCGGAGCCGGCGGACGGTGTCGCTCTCCGGTACGAGCCGGGAAGGGACCCATGGTTCGCCCGGGTCACGGTGACCACGGCTTCGGGCCACACCGAGAGCCTCGAAGGAGATCGCTCCATTCTCCCGCTCCACCTCCCGGACAGGCGGGCCCTGTTGCTAGATTCGATAGGCGGCGGTAACCGCAGCAAGGTTGACGAGGCGATCCGTCTGGTCGGGACACTCGAGACGGTGAGAGACGCTTCGACCCTCCTGGAAGTGATGGTGGACTTGTGCGGATAGCGATTCTGGGAGCGGGCAACGGTGGCCAGTCCACCGCTGCGCGCTGCGGTCGGGCAGGTCACTCCGTGAGGCTGTACGACCGATTCCCGGAGGTTGTCGAGCCTCTGGCGTCCTTGGGCGAGATCCGGGCAGGCGGGGCGGTGGAGGAGACCGGTCCCATCGAGCTGGCCACCACCGACATGGCCAGAGCCGTCTCGGGCGCCGACCTGATACTCGTGTCGGTCCCCAGCTTCGCCCACCGCTACATAGCCTCGGAACTGGCCGGGGTGCTGCGAGGTGATGAGACGGTGGTTCTCCATCCGGGCGGCTTCGGCGGAGCCCTCGAGGTGCGAAAGACCTGGTCGGATCTCGGAGTTCCGGCCGGCGTCCGGCTGGCCGAAACCAACACCCTGGCCTATGCCTGCCGGGTCGTCGAGCCCGGAACGGTCCATATCGGCGGGGTCAAGCGGGCCTTTTCCGCGGCGGCCCTCGGAGCCTCGGGGACACCTGAAGTCCTCGGGGTGCTCCAACCCGTCTTCCCCAACGTCGAGCCGGCCACCTCCGTGCTCGAGACCAGCTTCGACAACATAAACCCGGTGGCCCACCCTGTGGTGGCGGTGCTCAACGCCGGACCGATGGACGGGGGCGACTTCGACTTCTACGCCGACGGGATGACGCCCTCGGCGGTCCGGGCCATGGAGGCCCTTGATGCCGAGAGGATGGAGATCGCCGGCGCGTTGGGGATCCCCTTCCGGAGCCATCCCGCCTGGCTGGAGCGCTCCTACGGTATCGTCGGATCCGACCCGATGGATACGGAGCGGCAACTGGCCTCCAACGTGATGCGGGGCATCGGCGTCCCGGGAGGAATGCGCGGACGCTACGTGACCGAGGACGTGCCGCTCGGCCTGGTGCCGATGACGCGGATAGCCCGGCTGGTGGGAGTTCACACTCCCGTCATCGACTCGGTCATCACCCTCGCGGGTGCGGCTACCGGGAGGGACTACCGGAGCGAGGGCCGCTCCCTCGAGGACATGGGCATCGGTAACCTGACCCCCGACGAGATCTTGGAGGCTGTGGCGTGAGCCGGCTAAGCGAATCGTCACAACCGAGTCCGGCGGACACGTCGGCTGGGCTCGTGCCTGTCGGGCTGATCTCGCTTCTCCAGATCCAGAGGGAAAAGCTCATCGGGGACACCCCGGACGGCCAGGTCTACCGAACCACATCACTCATAAAGGTGGGAGAACTGAAGGTGGGCCGGGCCGGCGTCATCGCCGAGGTGGACGGCGATTGGGTTCTCGACCGCCATCACTCGGCGCATCCCGCCGAGGCGCGAGCACATCGCCCCGATCGGATCCTGAGCATCGGGTTCAGCGGGCATTACAAGCTGATCGAGTGCGAGTTCGGGTGGGCGCCCCCGGGTGTGGCAGGGGAGAACATCATCGTCGACACGGCGGAGCGGTTGCACCACCAGGATGTGGCGGGTGGGTTCGTGATCCGCACTTCCGGTGGCGATGTGGAGCTGGACCCTCCAGATGTGCTCGACTCGTGCGTACCTTTCAGCAAGTTCCTGCTGAGGGACAAGGGGACGCCGGTTCGCCGGGTGGTACGGGCCCGGAAGTTCCTCGGCGGCGGCATGCGGGGATACTCCATGGGCGCGAGCCGGATCCCGAAGTATGCGACGGTGCGAACCGGCGATCTACTACTGCGAACGGTCGGAGAGTGAGAACCCGACCCGACCGAGAGGGGGGTCAGGCATGCTGAAGCTGGTCAAGTGGCTAGCGCTGGTGCCGATGGGATTGGGGATCGTACTGCTCTTCTTCGCTCTCATCTGGCGCACGTGGGGACAGGCGGCCTTCGGTAGCGGGCTGATCCTCGTGGCTGCGCTGTGGATAGCCGGGTTCGCACGAGCCGAACGCCGCCGCCAGCCGCTTCCCTTCTAGTTCCGAGGCTGCCCCGGGCGCGACGGAGGGTGGCCCGTACGCCACCCTCCGCAGTCGCTGTGTATCAGCTCTTCCAGTAGAACGCGGGAGGAAGGGCGTTCGATGGCGCCCGCTGGTCCAGCGTGTTGGATATCCGGGCCGGGATGTTGCCGAGGTTGGTGTTCGCCAAGTACATCCCGTAGATTGCCAGGCCGTCGCCGACCACCCCGATCGACCAGACCTGATCGACATGGAGCTTGTAGATCTCCTTCGCGATCCGGATCCGCTCCGCATCGTCCGGTTCGACCAGACCGGCGTCAAGCAGGGCCCAACCCTCCTTGATCATCAGCTGATCGGGTGGCTCCACGCCGTCGGCGCCGTCGGTGGCCCGCCACTTGGCGTAGGGGATGCCGATCAAGCCCGGATAGTTGTTGGTCCTGGTGGGCATGATCCCGTCCTGCTGCCGGAACGGATCGGGGGATGAGACCGTGTGGCCCGAGAACATGATCTCGTTGGCCTCGGCCTTCTCCACGAGCAGGCCGCCGGTAACCGCCGGACCAGCGCTCAGGTCGATCCCGATCTCGCGCCAGTGTTCCCGGATCAACTGTCCGGCGGCCGGGAAGTCGGCGAAGCTGGCCGGCGCTTCGTAGACCAGCACGAGCCGGTCGCCGCTGCCGTCGGGGCGCAGCCGGTAGCCTTCTCCGTCCTTCTCGGTCAGACCGATCCCGTCGAGCAGCGCGTTGGCCGCATCGACATCGAGCGTGGCCCACTTCTCGACCCACTCCTGACCCAGGGCGTAGACGCTCTGCTCCGACGGCGCCGAAGACGTCGTCTGGCTCGTTCCCAGGAAGATGGCCTCATTGATCTCGTCCCGGTCGATACCCATCGACAGGGCTCGCCTGAAGTCGGCCGTACGGATCAACTCACCGATCACCGGGTCGGCGTCGTAGGCAAGGTTGATACGCACCCCGAAGTCCGACCCCACGCCGGGAGTGCGGTGGATCATGTACCCGCTGCGCTCCTGGTTCTCGAGCAACACCGGGAGGCTCGCCACCTGGAGGTGCCGGTCCTGGAAGTCGTACTCCCCGGCGACGGAGTTGAGGATCAGAACTTCCCGGTCCTCTGCTCCGGCCATGCTGATCTTGTGGATGTACGGCAACTGGTTACCCGCCGTATCCACCCAGATGCTGTACGGGTTGGCCTCGAACTCCCATGGAGGATCGTTGATCGGCCGTGTCATCACCCACGGGGTGACGGTCGGCAACTCGGGGTTGAATTGCCACGTGTTCCGGTTCTTGAGGTAGGCGCCCCAGTTCTCCTGGCCGGCATCCTGGGCCAGCGCGTCGGCGTCAGGATTGAAGTCGGCGTGGAACTGCTGCAGGTAGTGGGCAGGCGCGAAGCCCCCGTAACCGAACTGACCGGTGATGGTCTGCCCGTTGATGGAACCCCATCCCGCCATGATCTGCGGCAACAGGGGGTAGGGTGCCACCGCGGTTAACGTGACCGTGTAATCGTCCACCTTCTCCACGGCCACCTGCTCCCCACCGACGCGCAACTGTCCCGGGGGAGCCGCGACGTTGGAGTTCAGGCTCATGTGCTGGCGCCACCAGACAATGTCCTCGGCGGTGAACGGCGCTCCGTCGGACCACTTCATCCCTTCACGCAGGTAGAGCGTGAGCACGGTGGCGTCGGCATTTACCTCGAACCCGGCCGCGATGTTGGGGATTACCTGCCGGTGGGCGTAGTCCCAGTAGATCAGGTTGTCCGGCCCACCGTTGAACCGGTTGGCGTTCTGGCGATCATTGACCGTGGAGATGTACCCGCGGCGCAGCTCGCGCCCGCCGTAGGTGCCGATCTCATGCACCGGCTCGACCACCAGGGGATTCCGCGGAACGCGCTGGTCAACCGGCGGGAGCTCGCCCGCCGCCACCCGAGCAGCCATCTCCGGCGACTCGTTGTACGTGGTGGGGTACTGGGCAGGATCGGTGATCACGATGTGACCCTCGATCGCCGGCAAGCCCCTTTCGATGGCGCGGGTCGTGGTCGTCGTGTCCGCAGCCGCTGCTGCCGTGGTGGTCGGCGCGTCGCTTGCTGCGGCTGTCGTGGTCGGCGCGTCCGCAGGGGCCGCGGCGGTCGTCTCCGTGGTAGCCGCCTGGGTCGTCGCCGGGGCGGCTGTGGTTTGCGTGGGCGCGGCGGTGGTCTGAGCCGGCTCGTCGTCCGCGCCGCAAGCGGCGATGACGATGGCACCTCCAACACTGCCGCCGGCCAGCTTCAGGAAACGGCGCCTCGAGACACCCTTGTCGCCCTGGTGCTTATCGTCCGCCATCAACGGAACCTCCTCCGCCCACGTGTCAAAGGTTGTGATCGGTCGGGTTGTCCGCCCTCTCCGCAGGCCTCGTGCTGTTGATATCAAGTCCCGATAACGCTTCACGATATCCGCACAAGAACCATTGTGTCAACTGGTTTCGCAGGGTTGCTGGAAGCCCCGCCGGAGACCCGGCATGCGTGAGGTTGCCGGTTCGGAAGGTGTGTTCAGCCGGTGGTGACGCCTGGTAGTTCCAACTCCGCGACTCGCAGGCATTCGACCCGCCGTTCCCCGTCCACCACCTCTGCCACAGGGGTCTCGGCACCGCACCGCTCGATGGCGTAGGCGCACCTGGGATGGAAGTAGCACCCGCTGGGTGGGTCGGCCGGATCCGCCACCTCGCCGCGCAGCGGGATCCTCGTGCGGCTGGCACGGGGGTCCGTGCGGGGCACGGCATTCAGGAGCGCCGCCGTATAGGGATGTTTCGGGTTGAAGAACACCTGGTCGCGCTCCCCGATCTCCACGATCTTGCCGACGTACATGACCGCAACCCGATCGCTGATGTGCTTGACCACGCTCAGGTCGTGCGCGACGAATATGTACGTGAGGCCCAGTTCCTCCTGGAGCTCGAGCAGCAGGTTGAGGGTCTGCGCCTGCACGGAGACGTCGAGGGCGGACACCGGCTCGTCGGCTATCACCAGGCGAGGGTTCAGAGCAAGGGCGCGCGCGATGCCGATCCGCTGCCGCTGGCCGCCGCTGAAGGCATGCGGGAACCTGCGCATGTACTCGGGGCGCAGGCGAACCAGGCGGAGCAATTCCTCGACCCGGTCGATGCGGTCATTGCGGTTGTTCATCCCGTTGAGCAGCAGGGGTTCGCCGATTATGTCGAGCATGGTCATCCTGGGATTCAACGATGAGCGCGGGTCCTGGAAGACCATCTGCATCTGGGGCCGCAGCGGACGTAACTCCCGCCGGCTGAGGTCGCTCAGGTCGATCCACTTACCCGTTTCGGTACGGAAGCGGATCTCGCCGGCGGTCGGATCCAACGCCCGGACCAAGCAGCGGACCGCGGTGGTCTTGCCCGATCCGCTCTCGCCCACCAGCGCCAGGGTCTCGCCCTGGCGGACGTCGAAGCTGATCCCGTCGACGGCCCGGACGTGACCCCTGACCCGGTTGGCGAAGCCCACCCTGATCGGGAAGTGCTTCTTGAGGTTACGGACCTCGAGGATGTTCGAGGACCCGTTATCGGGAGTGGGGCTCTCGGCCGCGCCGGGCCCGGTCATGACCCTCGTCCTTCGATCGAGACCGCCGTCTCTTGATCGCGGAATAGATGGCAGACCACCTCCCGGCCGGGGGCAGTCGTCCAGGTCTCGGGTTCTTCGACCGCGCACAAGCCCTCGATGGCCTCCGAGCAGCGGGGATGGAAGCTGCATCCGCTCGGGCGGTCGAACGGATGGGGCACGGATCCGGTGATGGCGGGCAGCTTGGCCTTGGGCGCCGCGTCCAGGGCCGGGATGGAACGCAACAGGGCTCGGGTATATGGATGCTGGGGGTCGTAGAAGATGTTCTCCACGGAACCCTGCTCTACCTCGCGGCCCAGATACATCACCACCACATCGTCCGCCGTCTCGGCGATGACGCCGAGGTCGTGCGTGATCAGCATTACCGCCATCGACCGTTCCTCCTGCAGGGACATCATGAGATCGAGTATCTGGGCCTGGGTGGTCACATCGAGCGCGGTGGTGGGCTCGTCCGCGATCAGCAGCCTGGGATCGGGCGCCAGCGCGTGGGCGATCATGGCCCTCTGGCGAAGGCCGCCGGAGAGTTCCCAACTGTACTGGTCCAGGGTGGCGGCGGGACGGGGGATTCCCACCATCGTGAGAAGGTCCGCTGCCCTCTCCCTGGCCTCCGCCTTGTTGAGCCGCTCGTGGAGGCGTATGGCCTCGGTCAACTGGTTGCCGATGGTGTGGACCGGGCTGAACGATGTCATCGGTTCCTGGAAGACGAGCCCGATCTCGCCTCCCCGCACCGAACGCATGTACTTTCCGTTGGGTCGCCGCTTCACGAGGTCGACGGGGGTCCCGTCGTTCCGGGTGAGGAGTATCTCGCCGTCGACGATCCGGCCGGGGTCATCCACTATCCGCAGGATCGACAGCGCGGTGACGCTCTTGCCACACCCGCTCTCTCCGACTATCCCCAGCGTCCGGCCCGCCGACACGTCGAAGCTCACCCCGTCGACCGCTTTGGTGACCCCCTCGTCGGCGATGAAGTAGGTCTTCAGGTTCCGCACGGAGAGCAGCGAGCGGTCGGTTCGCACGTCAGCCTCCATAGGGGTCGGCCGCGTCTCGGACACCGTCGCCCAGGAAGTTGAAGGCCAGTACGGCCAGGATCACCGGAGCCACGGGTATGAGCATCCAGATCGCCTGGGCGACCGTCTGGACGTTCTGGGCGTCCTGGAGCATGACACCCCAGGAGATGGCCGGTGGCCGGAGGCCGAGGCCCAGGAAGCTGAGGGAGGTCTCCGCGATGATCATGAGGGGTACGGCCAGGGTGGTGGCGGCGATGATGTGGCTGGTAAGCAGGGGCACCATGTGGACTCGGATGATGCGCCCGTCCCTGGCGCCGCACAGCCTCGCCGCCATTATGAAGTCCTCGTGCCGCAGCTGGAGGAACCGTCCCCGCACCTCCCGGCCCAGGGTGGTCCACCCGATCAGGGAGATGATGATCGTGATGGAGAAGTAGATGCGGGTGGGACTCCAGGTGAGAGGCAGGGCTGCGGCGATTCCCAGCCACAGGGGGATGACGGGGACGGAGCGAAGTATCTCGATGATCCGCTGGATGATCGAGTCGGGCACACCCCCGTAGTAGCCGGAGATACCTCCCAGGGTGACCCCCAGGACGAGGCTCAGGAAGACGCCGACCAGCCCGATCGTCAGGGAGGTCCGGGTGGCGAGGACCAACCTGGAGAAGATGTCCCGACCGAAGTTGTCGGTCCCCAGCAGGAAGATGGTGGATTCAGATTCGTACGCCTCGGGCACGCCTATCAGGTGGATGTCGGTGTCGAACAAGCCCAAGAGCTTGTACTCGTAGCCGCGGGCGAACAGCTGGATGGGAATGGACACGGTCTCGTCGGCTTCCCACACCTTCTTGAAGGTCTCGAAGTCGCGCTCGCCCACCAGCGGGTGAACGTAAGGGCCGAACGTACCGTCCTCCGAAAACCAATGGATGGGCGAGGGGGGTATGAAGGACTGGGCCGGGCGGGAGTCGTCGGGATCGGAGTAGGCGAAGAAGTTCGCCAGCAGGGCCACGAGGTAGAAGGCGGCAATGACAAAGCCCGCGCTCACCGCAACCTTGTGCTTGCGGAACCTCCACCACATGAGCTTCCACTGCGGGGCGACCGAGATCCGGTCCTCCTCCACTAGTACGGCCACGTTCCCCTCGCCGGTGTCACCCGGCAGCGGAGGTGGTCGTTCAGAGGTTGCCATGCCGGATCCTGGGATCGAGCCACATCAGGGCCAGGTCGGACAGGAACACTCCGAGCACCGTGAACGCGCCCAGCAGGAGGATGATTGCTCCTGCCAGGTACATGTCCTGGCTCAGCAACGAGCTAAGCAGCACGGGACCCATGGTGGGGAGGCTCAGCACCACCGACACGATCACCGCGCCGGAGACGATATTGGGGAACAGGAGGCCCACCGAGCTGGCCACCGGGTTCATCGCCACCCGCACCGGATACTTGCCGATCGCCCTACGGTTGGACAGGCCCTTGGCCCGGGCGGTTGTGACGTAGGGCTGGCGCTTCTCGTCCAGGAGGTTGGCCCGGGTGATGCGGATCAGCTGGGCCGCTCCTGCCGTCCCCAGGACGATCGCCGGGATCGGGAGGTGAACCAGCAGGTCCCCGAGCTTGGCGAGGCTCCACGGCGCGGTGGCGTACTCCACCGAGAACAACCCCGCCAGCGAGACGTCGAGCCAGAGGAACCCGGCGTACAGCATCACCAATGCCAGGAGGAAGTTGGGTGTTGCCAGGCCGAGGAACCCCAGGAAGGTGGCGATGTGGTCGCCGACCGAGTACTGCCGCACAGCCGAGTAGATCCCGATCGGGATGGCGATCAGCAGGGTGAAGACGAGCGCCGACATCGACACCAGCATGCTGAGCGGCAGGCGGTCGCCGATTACCTCGAGAACCGGCTTCTGGTGGAAGAACGATGTGCCGAGGTCTCCCTGCAGCACCCGGCCCATCCAGATGCCGTACTGGACCACGATATGACGATCCAGCCCGTACTCCGCCCGCAACTGGGCCGCGAACTCGTCCGCGGTCTCGGTCCCGCTCTCCGCCAGCTCCGCCAAGGCGGTTGACACGAAGTCGCCCGGCGGGAGCTGGATGATCGCGAACGAGATGATCGAGATGACGAACAGGGTCAGTATCCCGAGGGCGGCTCTCCGCAGGATGTAAGCCCACATAGCTACCCTCCTCTGCTGCCTCTTCGGTGGCGACGTTGGATGGCGATATCGTAGCCCGATACCATCTCGGCACGGTTGGATCGGTCACCTGAATGTACGCAACCGCACCCGCTGTCGCCGTATACAGCCGCCGTCAGAGGTCAGTGCTTAGTGCAAACTAATAGTAACTAGCGACTAGACACGAGGAACGAGTTGGTTCCCTTCGGAGTCGATTACCGACAGGGCATCCACCGGACATGCCTCCGAGGCCACGATGAGGCGCGACCTGTCTTCGCGCTCGGGATGCGCGAACTCGACCACGTCGTAGTCGCCTAGCTCGAAGGCCACGGGCGACTCGTCGGTGCAATGCTCGAAGCCCACGCAGAGGTCTCGATCGATACGGAGGGTCAGATCCCCCACCTTGCGCTCTACGATGTCCGCCATTTGAATCTCCGGTGACCGCTGCAGGAAACGGCTCGGCGCAAACCGGCCGTCCGGCCGACGGTCTCAACATCCGATATCGTGATCCGTTATCGACACTGTAGCCTTCCGCACAATGCACCTCAAGCCTCACCAGGTAATCACACCCGAGGGTGTCCATACCGGCCGGGCGGCGCCCGACATCGACGCCGTCCGGGCCAGATACGGGGCACTTGTAGAGGCGCGCCTCTACGACCATAAGGCTTCGGCGCTCCAGCGCCAGGGTCGGCTCGCCACCTATGCGCCCTACGAAGGCCAGGAGGCCACCCAGGTCGGGGCGGTAGCCCCGCTGGCGGCCAGGGACTGGTTGGTGGCCAGCTATCGGGACGCGGCGGCCATGTATTTCCACGGTTACCCGTGGAAGAACCTGCTTCTCACCAGGATGGGCGACGAGAGGGGAGGCCACCCGCCGGAGGGTGTCAATGCGCTCCCACCCTCGATAACAGTCGGTGGGCACATGATCCACGCCGTGGGCATCGCCTGGGCCGAGCGGTTGCAGGGAACTGACGCCGTCGCCCTGACGATGTTCGGGGATGGCGCTACCTCAGAGGGGGACTTCCACGAGGCGATGAACTTCGCCGGGGTGTACCGCACCCCGACGGTATTCCTCTGCCAGAACAACGGGTGGGCCATCTCCATGCCCCGCTCGCAACAGACGGCGTCCGAGACCATCGCGCAGAAGGCCGTCGCCTACGGCTTCCCAGGGGTCGCGGTCGACGGCAATGACGTCCTGGCGGTCGAGGAGGTCGTGGCCGAGGCGGTCGCGCGTGCCCGAGGCGGCGACGGCCCGACGCTCGTAGAGGCGCTCACCTACCGGATCCACGGCCACACCACGGCGGATGACCATCGACGGTACCGGGTGGACGAGGAGGTCGCGACCTGGCGCGCCAAGGACCCCTTGGAGCGGGTTCGCCTCTGGCTCCATGGGCAGGGCGCCTGGGATGAAACGTGGCAGTCCGAACTGGAGGAACGGGCGTCGCGCCGGATCGAGGCCGCCGTGGCCGAGGCCGAGTCCCTCGTGTCGTTCACCGCCGGTGAGATTTTCGACGCCACCTACCAGGAGCTGACGGCACCGCTGCGCATCCAGCGCTCCCTCGCGGAGAGGGATTCGCAATGAGCGTGATGACCATGGCGCAGGCACTCAACGCGGCGCTCGACGTCGCCCTCTCGGATCCCCGGGTCGTCGTCATCGGCGAGGACATCGGGACCACCGGCGGCGTCTTCCGCATAACCGACGGCCTGGTCGAGAAGCACGGGACGGAAAGGGTGATCGACACCCCGGTCGCCGAGTCGGGGATAGTCGGTGCTGCGTTCGGGATGGCCGTGGCCGGCATGCGCCCGGTCGTCGAGATCCAGTTCATGGGGTTCTCCTACCCCGCCTACGACCAGGTGATCAACCACGTTGCCAGGATCCGGAACCGTTCCCGGCACCGGTTCACCGCCCCCATGGTGATCCGGCTTCCGTACGGGGCGGGGATAGGCGCCGCCGAGCACCACAGCGAGTCCACCGAGGCCGTCTACGCCCACATCCCGGGATTGAAGGTGGTCGTAGCCTCCACTCCCGAGAATGCCAAGGGCCTGCTCCTGGCGGCTGTCGACGACCCGGATCCGGTGATCTTCATGGAGCCCATCCGGCTCTACCGGGCGGCCCGCGGCGAGGTACCCGGTGGCCGGCACACGACGCCAATCGGCTCGGCCGAGGTCGACCGGACGGGCTCGGACGTGTCTCTCGTGTCCTACGGCGCCATGATGCGCGAGACCAGGGAGGCCGCCGATCGGCTGGCCGAAGACGGCGTGAGCGCAGAGATCATCGACTTGAGGACCCTGGTGCCACTCGACGCGGACACGATCGTCGCGTCGGTGGTGAGGACCGGCCGCGCGGTCATCGTGCACGAGGCGCCCCTTACGGCGGGTTACGGCGCCGAGATCGTGGCCCTCATACAGGAACGTGCCCTTTACTCGCTGCGGGCGCCCGTCCAGAGGGTTACCGGATGGGATACGGTGGTACCCCTACGGCTCGCCGAACGGCATTACATGCCATCCGTGGCCCGGATCGTCTCGGCAGCCCGGCAAACGCTGGAGGGTTGAAGTGGCACGCGAATTCCACCTTCCCGACGTGGGAGAAGGGCTGGTAGAGGCCCTGATCGTATCCTGGCACGTCGCCATCGGAGAGACCGTGGGGCTCGACGAGCCGCTTGTAGAGGTGGAGACGGACAAGGCAATCGTCGATATTCCTTCCCCGTACGCGGGTGTGCTGCTGTATCGAGGGGGCGAGGACGGCGACACGGTGGAAGTCGACTCCCTGCTCGCCGTGATCGGGGAGCCCGGCGAGAGGTGGGAGGAGGAGCCCGAGACGCCACCACCAGTGGTCGAGGAGGCGTCGGCGCCCGTCGTAGGTGTCCTCCCAGGGGCGGAACCCGGCGTGTCCGGCCGGCCGCTCGTCCTGCCCATGGTGCGGAAGCTGGCCGGTGACCTGGGCGTCGACCTGTCGGCCGTCTCCGGCACCGGCCCGCTCGGCCGCATCACCGAAGCGGACGTACGGGCAGCAGCTTCCGAACGCCCCTCGGTACGCGCGCCGATGTCCCGCCTCCGCAGGGCCATCTCGGAGAACCTCTCCCGGTCGTGGAGGGAGATACCTCACGTGACCACCTACGGGCACGCCGGCTCGGACCGACTCCTGAGGGACCGGGAACGGCTGGGCAAGCCGCCGGTCGAGGCGCTCCTCATCGCCCGCCTCGTCCCGGTTCTCGTCCGGTTCCCTTCCTTCAACGCGGTCGTGGACGGCAGTGACGTGATCGAACGACGGTTCTACGACATCGGCTTCGCAGTCGACACACCTGAAGGCCTGCTGGTAGCGGTGGTCCGCGACGCCGACACCCTCCCTATAGAACAGCTGGCCGCCGAGGTTCGGAGGCTTGCCTCCGGCGCCAGGGAACGGACGTTGGGTGTCGACGAACTGCGGGGTCAGACCTTCACCGTGTCGAACATCGGAGCGGTGGGAGGGGGTACCGGAACCCCGATCATCCCCTACGGAACCTCCGCCATCCTCTCGGTGGGCCGCGCCGAGCCACGAGCCGTGGTGAGGGACGACACCGTGGTGATCGCCCGGCAGTTCCCTCTGAGCCTTTCCTACGATCACCGCATCATCGACGGCGCCGAGGGTCGCCGCTTCATGGCGGCGGTCATCGAGGCGCTGGAGGCCTGAGCCACTAGCGGGCCAACTCCTCACCGGCTAACCGGGCGATGGCGTCGAGCCAGCGTGCTCCCACCTCGAGGGCCCGCTCATCGAAGTCGAACCGGCTCGAATGGGCCGGCGACGGATCGCCGCCCGGGATCCGGCCGCCGTAACGGATGTAGCACCCCGGAACCCGCTCCAGGTAGCGTCCGAAATCCTCCGATCCCATGTTGACCGTGCGCATCCGCAGCACTCCGGCCTCTCCGACCAGGGCCGAAGCCGCCCGCCGGGCCAGCTCCGTCATTGCGGGCCCGTTGACAACGGGAGGGTTCCCCTCTCGCACCTCGGCATCCACCCCGCAGCCATGGAGTCGCCCCACCGCCTCGGCCATCCGAAGCACCGAGTCACACAGGTGCCGGCGCACCTCGGGGTTCAGGGTACGGATGGTCCCTGTCAACCGAGCCGAGCCGGCGATGATGTTCTCGGCCGTTCCGGAGTTGAAACTCCCCACCGTCAGCACCGCCGGGTCGGCGGGGTCCACCTCCCGAGAGACGACCGTCTGGAGCGCGTTCACCAGCGATGCTCCGATCACCACCGCGTCCACCGCCTCATGTGGCCGGGCAGCATGACCCGTCTTGCCTGTGATATCGATCGTGAAGTAGTCGGATGCTGCATTGACCGCGCCTTCGGTGACGACCAGCGTGCCGACCGGGTAGTTGATGTCAAGGTGGCCGCCGAACACAGCCGACACTCCGTCGATAGCTCCGTCGTCGATCATCATCCGCGCCCCGCTCCCCCGTTCTTCCGCGGGCTGGAAGAGCAGGCGCACCGGGAAGGGGGGAGGCTCGGCACTCAACAGGACGGCCGCTCCCGCCAGGATGGCTGTGTGGCCGTCGTGGCCGCAGGCATGCATGACGCCTTCGACCGCGGACGCGAACGGGAGTCCGGTCTCCTCATGAATGGGAAGGGCGTCGATGTCGGCCCGGAGCGCCACTTCGGGCCCCGTGCTGCGACCGCGTACCCGGGCGACCACGCCGTGTCCGCCCACCCCCGCCCTGAAAGGAATGCCGAGATCCTCCAAGAATGAGCAGATGACTCCGGCCGTTCGCTCCTCCCGCTCCGAGAGCTCCGGATGGCGGTGCAGCTCCCGCCGCAACCCCACCATCCGGTCCACGACCGGTGTCGGCGCCGGCGCGGGTCCGGAATGGCTAGGCGGATCCGGCCGCCCTGTGGGTGCCATGTCAGTCGACGTACTCGCGGTCCTCGTTCGCGGGATCGAAGTTGGGAGCGAAGACCGCAGCGATGACCACCCGTGTGGCGGCGTTCATGGTGGCGTGGGCGGTTCCGGCCGGTACGACCGCCACGTCACCGGCCCTCACCCGCCGCATCTCGTCACCCAGGCGGAAATCGGCCTCGCCCTCCAGAAAGATGATGATCTCGTCGTGATGGTGGTGGATGTGGGGACGCAGGCCGCCGCCCACCTCGATCGAGCACACCGCGCTGGTGGATCTCTCGGTTCGCTGGAGGTGGGTGACGCGAAAGGTCTCACCGTCGAGGATCGGATTGTCGGCAATCACCTCGTAGGCGTTCGCGATCAGGTCTTCCATCATGGGGACGCCTCGCCGGATCGGCGTTCAGGTGCCCGGAACGCTACCACCCTAACGGTCCACAACGTCCGGCGCCGAGCGCTCCAGAGGTCACGCTACGCTCCGCATCAGCCCGCCGATGCTGCCCACCGAGTCCAAACGATCGACCTCGGATTCCATCAGTTCTATCCGGGCCGCCGCCGCGTCGCCCGCCTGGTGCATCCTGGCGATTCCGGTCGGTCGGGGCGTCGGCAGGACTTCCGCCCCTCCGGCCACGCAGAACCGGCGTCCGTCCACTGTGCTGACCAGTACCTCGTGATGGAGCAGGTCCCCAGAGGGGGTGGGTTCGAGTCGGATGATGCCCGCCAACCGGGCGGCCTCCTGGGCCAGGTGCGGGTCCTGATGGGACCGCGGGGTCACCGAACCGCTCAGCAGCACCACCGCCAAGTTGAACCGGAGCGAGCTGATCCGGCCGAACTCGGTAGCACGGGGATCAGGATCGTTGATTCCCGGAACGCGGAACGAGTCCCGCGCCCGCCGTACCGTGAGCTGCTCAATCCCTTCGGCGGAGAGCCCTACCCGCCGCACTAGTTCCTCGAGCAACGTGAGCGGGACCACGTTGATGGCCGTGCAGGGGTAGGGCTTGAGAACCGCGGTCATAATCTCCCAGCGCCACCCGATCCCTTCCAGGTCCTCCTCCAGGCCCGGCCGCACTCCACCCACCTGGGCCTCGAAGAAACCGTGGGGTCCTTCGAGAGCGTCCTCTCTGCAGGGTGCCCTTGCCCGGCCGAACTCGGCGGCGGTCATGCCGTTGCGCGCCAGGATTCCGTACTGGTGGTTCTCGAAGCCGTGGGTGATCATTGCGCCGTAGTTGCCGGCGTACGCCAGTGCTCTCCGCGTCTGGTCGGTGTCCAGGCCGAGGAGCCGGGCCGATACCGCGGCCGCCCCGAAGGCGCCGTACACGTGTGATGGGGTTCGGGCACACCGCTCCCACGTCCACTCGGATCCCGCCAGAGCCCCTAGCACGTTGTAGGCGGCGACAACAGCCGCGATCACCTCCCGGCCCGGAAGCCGGCGCTCCTCGGCGAGGGCCAGAGCCGGAGGGATGACGATGGGACCAGGATGGATGAACGAAGGGAGTATCGAGTCCTCCTGGCGGAGGGATCGCATGATCACCGCGTTGGCGAAGGCGGTATCGATCGGCGCAAGCCCCTTCCGGTGGCCGATCACGGTCGAGGCGCCAGAGTTTCCGGTGGACGTGGCGAAGTCCACCGCCCTCTGCGCCTCCCCGGTGCCGCAACCCAGCATCGCTACGGCTAGGTCGTGGCTTATGACGGCCTTGGTATGCCGGATCACCCGATCGGGTATCGCCTCGAAGCCGAGCCCGAGCACGTGGTCGGTTAGGACCTCAAGCACGTTGCCGTCCATGCGACCTCCCTACGCACCTAGCACAGACTCTTGATATCGTGGCCCGATATCGACAGAGGACTATAGTTGCCGGGGCCGTCGACCTTGCCGGAGGCGGCCCGTCAACGCCCACGATCCAAGGTCATCCACAGGAACGATGAGCCTCCGCCATACGCCCGCCGCAGGCGGTTCCAGACCCGGGCCGGGACCGCCGTGACGCTGGACGGCACGGTCACCGCCGTCACGGGCGGAGCCGGCGGTATCGGGATGGCCGTGGCCCGCCACATCATCTCGGAAGGCGGGAAGGTCGCCATCCTGGACATCGACGGTGACCGCGCGCATGACGCCGCCGAGAGTCTCGGATCCACCGGAGTCACGACCGCGGGGATCCGCGCGGATGTGACGGATCCGGAGTCACTGGAGGACGGGTTCCGGACCGTCGTGGACCAGTTGGGACCGCTCTACGGGCTGGTCACGTGCGCGGGTATCCGCCAGACGTCGGCCCCGGTGGCGTCGTTCCCCTACGAGCGGTGGAAGCGGGTCCTAGACGTGGATCTCTTCGGTACCTTCCTATCCAGCCGGAAGGCAGCGGCGCTGATGCTCGAGCGAGGGGAGGGCTCGATAGTCACGATCGGTTCGACTTCGGCCACGCTCCCCCGGATCGGCCAGGCCGCCTACTGCACCGCCAAGGCCGGCGTGGCCGCCTTCACCAAGGTGCTGGCCCTGGAGCTTGCCGAGAGCGGGATCAGGGCCAACTGCGTCAATCCCGGCTCCACCGCCACGGGCATGGTCGACCTCTGGAGTTCACCCATCGAATCGGGCGTGGAGGATCGCATCCACGGAAACCTGCAACGGTTCAGGGCGGGCGTTCCCCTGCGCCGCCTGGCCCGCCCCGAAGAGATCGCCGACTCGGTGGGGTTCCTTCTCTCGCCTCGCTCTTCGTACATCACGGGTCATGTTCTCGCGGTGGACGGAGGGGAGTCGATCATCTGATGGCCCGACACGACCTGGCAATCAGGGGAGGAACGGTCGTCAACGCCTGGGGCAGGCAGGTGGCGGATGTCCTCGTGGATGGCGAGCGCATCTCCGGGATAGTGGATCCCGGCTCCGGAATCCCGGCGAGGCGGGTTATCGACGCAGACGGACTCATGATCCTGCCCGGGCTGGTCGACACCCACTGCCACCACCGCGACCCCGGGTTCACCCACAAGGAGGACGCCACCACCGCCACGCGGGCTGCCGCCGCGGGAGGGGTCACCACCACCTTCGCCATGCCCAACGTGTCCCCGCCCCCAAAGGACGCGGCCACGCTGGCATCGATGATCGAGCACTATCGGGAAGCAGCGACGGTGGACTGGAACATCAACGCGGCTGCCACCGATCCCGACCAGATCGCGACCCTGGCCAGGATGGGCATAGCCGGGTTCAAGATCTACATGGTGGCCGACACGGGGCGTGACTACCCCCACATGCCCGGCCTTGGTGTGCATGACCACGGTCGCTTGCTGGAGATTTTCGCCCTCGTGGAGCGGACCGGCCTTCCCCTGATGGTCCATGTGCACGACCAGTCGATCATGGATGCCATCGAGCAGGACTACTGGAGCCGGGGCGAGCGTGACTACCGCGCCTACGCCCGCGCCTACGCCGAGCACGACGGGATCGTATGGGAGGCCGCGCTGGCGGTGGTGCTCCGCATCCAGCAGGCGACCGGGGCACGCCTCCATGTGCTGCACATGCAGACGGCCGGGATGGTCGACCAGATACGGGCCGCCAAGGCACAGGGTCGCGACGTGACCTCGGAGATAAACCCGTGGGCGGTGTTCCTCGGCAACGACTGGGACACCGTGGAGCGCCTGGGCTCCTACGCTCTGTCCTTCTGGGTACCGCCGGAGCATGAAGGCTCCCTGTGGGACGGCATGCGCGACGGGACGATCGATCTGGTTGCGACCGATCACGCCCCACACCTTGCCGCGGAGAAGGAGCCTGGCTGGGAGGATGGCTGGGCGGCGCACACCGGTACACCCTCCCTCGAGTTCTACGGACCACTGCTCCTGGACGCAACTCGCTCCGGTCGCATCACCCTCGAGGACGTGGTGCGTCTCACCAGCACCAGGCCGGCGGAGATCTTCGGCCTTTCCCGGAAGGGCCGCATCGAGGTCGGACGGGACGCCGACCTGGTCCTGGTCGATCCGGAACGGTCCTGGGTGATCAGCGACGACCACGTCTTGAGCAAGTGCGGCTGGACCCCCTACGCCGGGCGCCGGGTCGTAGGAGCGATCGACGCCACGCTCCTACGCGGACGGATGGTCTACGAGCACGGAGAGGTGGTGGCCGCTCCGGGCGGAGGGAGGATGGCCTCACCGGGCTGACGCGATCACAAGGACCGCTAGCCTTCCATCCCGTGGGCATGTTCAGAACGATCAGGTCCGTAGCGCGCTTCCGGGCCTTCGAACCAGACCCCGACCTGCGGCGCATGCAGTCGTCGGCGAACATAGACGACCTTCGCCGCATCGCTCGCCGCCGCCTGCCCCAAGGGGTGTTCGACTACGTGGACGGCGCTGCCGAGGACGAGATCACCTACCGTCGTAACAGCTCGGACTACCACAAGTGGGAGTTCGTTCCCTCCGTGCTCCGGGACGTGTCGCACATCGATACCTCCACCACCCTCCTGGGCCGGCCCCTCCCGATGCCGGTGGTCCTCGCCCCCACCGGCTTCACCCGGATCGTCGATCCGGGGGGCGAGCTGCCGGTGGCTCGGGCCGCGGCGCGCCGTGGCATCCCCTATTCCCTGTCCACGCTGGGGACCCGCTCCATCGAGGAGGTGGCCGATGCGGGGGCCGGAGGTCGCAACTGGTTCCAGGTGTACGTCTGGAAGGACCGCGGGCTGGTTCGCAACATGATCGAGCGGGCGGCCGCCTGCGGCTACGAAGCACTGTGCATCACGGTCGACCTGGCGGTGCCGGGCCGCCGGGAGCGGGACGTGCGCAACGGGATGACCCTGCCCCCCAAGCTGGGGCTGGACATGCTCCTCGACGGGTTGCGGAGGCCGTCCTGGACCTGGCGTTTCATCACCGCCGAACCGATCACCTTCTCCAACGTTGTGGGCCTCACAGACCATGACGGCAGTTCCGCCGTCGCCCTGGCCAGCCTGGTCCATGACCAGTTCGACGCCAGCCTGTCGTGGTCGGACATCGAGTGGTTCCGGTCGGTCTGGGACGGCCCGATCATCATCAAGGGGATCCAGTCCGTGGCGGACGCCCGCCGGGCGGTCAAGCACGGCGTGGATGCCATCGCCGTCTCCAACCACGGTGGTCGCCAGCTCGAGGGCTCCCCAACACCCATCGGCCTGATCGAGCCGATCGCCCAGGAGGTGGGCGACGAGGCGGAGATCATCTGCGACGGCGGAGTAAGGCGGGGGTCCGACATCCTGAAGGCACTCGCCCTGGGCGCCCGGGCGGTGATGGTGGGTCGCGCCTACCTCTACGGGCTGGGCGCCGGCGGGGAGAAGGGGGTCGACTGGGTTCTCGACTTTTTGGCCGAGACCATGCGCTCTACCATGGCGCTGGCCGGAGTGCGGTCGGTTGGCGAGGTGGGCCGGGACCTCGTGCGGCGCCGACCCTAGGGTCGGGAGTCGCCGAGGAGAAACACCATGGACATCGAGGGTCTGGTAGTCGCTGACGAGCTGTACCAGTTCATCACCGAGGAGGCGCTCCCGGGCAGCGGCGTGGACCCCGGCGCCTTCTGGAAGGGATTCTCCGACCTTGTCCACGACTTCGGTCCCCGCAACCGGGACCTCCTCCTCCGGCGCGCCGAAATCCAGGCCGCTATCGACGGTTGGCATCGGGCCAACCGGGACGGGGCCTTCGATCGGGAGGCCTACCGGGCCTTCCTGGAGGAGATCGGCTATATCGAGCCGAGGGGCCCGGAGTTCTCCATCACCACATCCGACGTGGACACCGAGATGGCCGAGGTGGCCGGCCCCCAACTGGTGGTCCCGATCACGAACGCCCGGTTCGCCCTCAACGCCTTGAACGCCCGATGGGGATCCCTCTACGACGCTCTCTACGGCACCGATGCGCTGGGCGACCCGCCGCCCGCGGGCGGCTACGACCCGGCCCGCGGTCGCCGGGTGGTGGCCTGGTCCCGGAGCTTCCTGGACGATGTGGTCCCGCTGTCCGACGGCTCGCATGCCGACGCCGCCCGGTATTCGGTGGCGGACGGCCGGTTGCAGGTGCGGCTGTCATCGGGCGTCACCGCCGGCCTGGCCCGACCCGACCAGTTGGCCGGTTACCAGGGATCCACCGACGCCCCCACCGCGGTGCTGCTCCGGAACCACGGCCTTCACATCGCCATCGAGATCGACCCTGAGGGTCCCGTCGGCGCCGACGATCCGGCGGGGGTGTCCGACATCGTTCTGGAGGCGGCGGTCACCACCATCCTCGACCTCGAGGACTCCATCGCCGCCGTCGACGGGGCGGACAAGGCGCTCGCCTACCGGAACCTGCTGGGCCTTACCAGGGGCGACCTGACCGCCGAGGTCACCAAGAACGGCCGGACCTTCACCCGCCGGCTGGCACAGGATCGGACCTATACCGCGCCCGACGGGTCAGGCTTCACGCTTCCCGGCCGCTCCCTGTTCCTGGCCCGCAACGTGGGCCACCTGATGACGACACCGGCCGTCCACGATCGAGACGGGAACGAGGCCCACGAGGGTCTGGTGGACGCCATGGTCACCACGCTGGTGGCGTGCCACGACCTCCGAGCGCAGACCGGCAGGCGCAACTCCCGGACGGGTTCCTGCTACGTCGTCAAACCCAAAATGCACGGACCCGCGGAGGCGCGCTTCACGTCCGACGTGTTCGACCATGTGGAGGACGTGCTGGGCCTGCCTCGCGACACGGTCAAGATCGGCCTGATGGACGAGGAGCGCCGAACGACCCTCAACCTGGCCGAGTGCATCCGGGCCGCCCGTTCGAGGATCGTCTTCATCAACACCGGCTTCCTCGATCGCACGGGCGACGAGATCCACACTTCCATGGAAGCCGGGCCGATGGTGCCCAAGACCCTCATGAAGGCCCAGCGCTGGATCCAGGCCTACGAGGACTGGAACGTGGATGTGGGTATCGCCTGCGGTCTGCGGGGCAGGGCACAGATCGGCAAGGGGATGTGGGCTGCGCCTGACCTCATGGCGGCAATGCTCGAGGAGAAGGTCGGCCATCCGCTGGCCGGCGCCGACTGCGCGTGGGTTCCCTCCCCGACCGCCGCCACCCTCCACGCCACGCACTACCACCGGGTTGACGTGACCGGCCGCCAGGACGAGATCGCCGACCGCCCGCCGCGAGACCTGGCAGAGCTGCTCGAGATACCGCTGGCCCCGAGTACCGACTGGACATCCGAGGAGATCACCGCCGAGCTCCGCAACAACGCGCAGGGGATCCTGGGCTACGTGGTGCGATGGGTCGATCAGGGTATCGGCTGCTCCAAGGTTCCCGACATCAACGACATCGGGCTCATGGAGGACCGGGCCACCTGCCGCATCTCGTCCCAGCACATCGCCAACTGGCTTCACCACGGGGTGGTGGACCGCCGCCAAGTCATGGAGACGATGAAGACGATGGCGGTGGTGGTGGATCGCCAGAACGCCGGCGACCCCGGCTACCGGCCCATGGCGCCGGCCTTCGACGGCCCGGCCTTCACGGCCGCATGCGACCTGGTGTTCCTCGGGATGGAACAGCCCTCGGGCTACACCGAACCCATCCTCCACGCCCGGCGCTCCGAGCTGAAGGGCCGGCGGACCACCGGCTGAGCGACCGGCCGGGTCTCCCGAGCCTCCCCGCCGCGTCTCTACTCCACTACAAGCTCTCGCAGCTGCCTCTTCAGCACCTTGCCCTGCGAATCCCGCGGAAGCGCAGGTAGGTAGTGAATACGCTTCGGCACCTTGAATGCCGCGAGCTCCCGTCTGGCAGCGGCCATCAACTCCGTCCCATCCGTTGGTTTGCCGTCCTCTCGCACGATGAACGCGGTGACGGCTTCCGACCACACCGGGTCGGGAGTGCCCACCACTGCCACTTCCCGGACGCCCGGAACCCTCGAGAGAACACCCTCGACCTCCAGAGAGGAGACGTTCAATCCGCCGGACTTGATGACGTCCTTCTTGCGGTCATAGAAGAAGAGGTTCATGTCCTGATCGATCCGGACGATGTCGCCGGTTCGCAGCCAACCGCCTCTCGTGGCCGCAGCAGTCAGGTCAGGCCGGCGGTGGTAGCCCTCCATGACGGCGGGAGAACGGCAGATCAACTCGCCGACCTCGGTCGGCTGATCGGACTCGTCGACCACCCGGACCTCTACCTGTGGCACTGCGCGCCCGATCCAGCGCGGGTCGCGCCCGGGAATCTCAGTCTGGCTGCCGTAGTAACCGATCGCGCCCAGCTGGCTCAACTCTGTTTGCCCCCAGTACGTCGCCCAGTTCAGCCTCGGGACACGGGATGACATCGCATCGGTGACGTGTACGGGGATAACACCGCCATAGGTATGAGCTTGCCGGAGGGAAGAGATGTCGGCTCGGTCGAAATCTCCGTTCTGGGTCAGCCGGACGTAGAAGGTCGGCGTTTGCGACATGTTGGTGATCCGCTCCGACCTGATCAGCTCCAGGCAGTGCGCCGCCTGCGTACTCGCGGCGAGCACGACGGTGGCGCCCACCGAGATCAGATTGGTGACGGTGCCGACACCGGCCATCGTGTGCATGGGGGCCAGAAGCAGGAACCGATCGTCAGGCTCGACATACCGCTCTCCGGTCCACGCGGGAGATGTCGCGATCAGGAAGTTCCGATGGGGTATGCGAACGCCCTTCGGTTCGGTCTCCGTTCCTGATGTATAGATGATCATTGCGAGATCGTGCTCGCCGACGCGCCAATCGCCCGCAAGCGGCTCCTCTTCCTCCAGCATGGCCGCCAGTTCGCTCCCGGAAGTCATGCTGTCACTCGCCGTCCTCGTGGGGATGACCGACTCGACAGAACGGGCAACCACCTGAGCCAGTCGGTTCTCCGCGACGATCAAGCGCGGTCGAGCGCTCTCGAGCTGCCGTGCCGTCTCGAACTCGGTCAGATTCGGGTTGAGGGTTGTGAAGACAGCGCCGATCTTGAGAGCGGCGTAGTAGGTCACGATGTGGTCGAGTCCGTTGCCGGCCATCACCGCCACGACGTCTCGAGCCCCGACACCCTGCCTCTGGAGAGCGCGACCCATCCGGTTGGCGAGACCGTCCAGCCGGCCATAGGTGAGGTCGAGGCGTTGCTGATCACCTGTATGGACGACGACGGCTGGACTGTCTCTGTCGCGAAGAGCCCTACGTTCCAGGACGTCACCGAGCGTGGCGCGTCTCAGGCGGCTGGTGAGGTAATCGGGATGCGGCCCGTCCGGCATCCGCGCGGTCACCCGACCCTGCCGACAAGCCGGTTGGCCGCATCGACGATCTCGGTCAACGGGCTTCCGGGGGGATGGACGGAGACCCCGCGGGAGGCCAGATCGTCGATCGCCTGTGGTGGAATCGTTCCTCCTGCCAAGACCGGGATGTCCGCGAGTCCCGCCTCTTCCAGCGTGTCCAGAATCCGGTGGACCACTTCGATCCTTCCCCCCACGTTCAGGCCGATGATCTGCACGTCCTCGTCGCCGGCCATCTGAGCGATGTCACCGGCTCGGAGCATTCCACCGAGCAGCACATCGAAGCCGGCATCCCTCAATGCTCGGGCGACGACCATAACGCCTCGCCAATGCCCGTCGAGGCTCGTCTTTGCGATCAGAATCCTGGTGTGCGCCATACCGCTCAGAACCGCATCGGAACTTCCCAGACGCCGAACGCGCTCCGGAACACGTCCCCTATCTCGCCGATGGTCGCGTCGGCCTGCACCGCCTGCATGACCCGGGGGATGACATTCTCGGTTGTCCGGCATGCCGCTTCGAGTTCCCTGAGCCTCCGGACCGCCTCCCGTCCGTGCCGCTCCCGCCGCAACGAGGCAAGGCGTTGCATGGCCCTCTCCCAGGTCTCCTCACCGGAGCGGCCCTCGAAACCCTCTATCGGCATGAGTTCTTCGTGTCCGAGGTGTACGTTGCTGCCGACGATCCGCTTCCCGCCGCTCTCGATTGCCGCCATTTCCTCCATCTGGCCGGTAGCGGCTTGGTCGAGGAGCCAGCCACTGTCGATCACCGAGAGAAAACCCCCCTGCTTCTCGATCTCGTCCATGAACGCGAGAGCCCGCCTCTCGAGCTCCTGGCTGAGGTGTTCGACGTAGAAGGACCCCCCGAGCGGATCGGCTACCGCGGTGATGTTCGTCTCCTCCTGGAGGATCTGCTGGATACGGATCGACATCAGGTGCGCATGGTCGGACGGGATGGACATGGCCTCGTCATAGCCCGAGACTCCCAGCGACTGGGTACCGCCCAGCGCGGCCGCCAGTGCCATCACCGTCCCTCTGACGATGTTGTTGAGTGGCTCCTGGTACGCCATGTTGCTGCCGGCCGTGACGACGTGGATGCGGAGGCGAAGAGACCGTTCGTCCGTCACGCCGTACCGGTTAGTCAGCAGGTCATGCCACATCTTCCTCGCCGTTCGCAGCTTCGCCGCGTCCTCGAAGAGATCCATGGAGGTGCGGAAGTTCACGCCGCCGATCATCCGGGCGAAGTTGTCAAACTTGCCGTCCACCTGATCGGACACCGCCTCCAGGTATTCGACCGCATTGGCGAAGACGGCCCCGAGCTCCTGCCAAGCGTTGAGCCCCGAGTCCGCTCCGTTGTATCCGGCAATCGAGACCGGCACCCAATGAGGCATCCGCTCCATACACCAATCGATGATGTCCAGGTTGAGCCGCATCGCGGCATCCGGAGGTATCTGCTCTTTGGTTGGGCATCCGATGTACGTGAGGAAGAAGTCGCTCTGGCCGGTGCCACTCAAATTCTCGAGCGGGATCCCACGACGGCTGGCCGTGGACCAGTAGCACGCCAGGGTGTACGGGGCGCTCTGCGGGACCCCTCCGCCCGGCTTGACGTAGACGGACGCGAGCGGAATCCCGTCCATGATGGTCTCGTAGTCCCTGAGCCCGACGGTGACCGTGCCGGTCAAGCCGACGTCCTCTCGACGCTCGACGATGTCCGGGTGGTCTACGTCATAGAGGTGGTCGTCCGTCATCCGATCGTGCTTGACGATCACGCCCGTCTCCCCGGCGTCCAGCAGGAACCGGATCCGCTTGTTCATGTCGGAGGGGTTGCCGAATCCACTGAGCTGGAAGATCCGCCAGTCCCTGGAGCGGTACATCTCGGGGTATGCGCCTCGCAGGAAGGGAGCTGCGCCGGGTAGGGACCCGGCGGCGCGGCGCTGCCCGTCAGCGACATGATGCGGGCCGTAGACCGGTTCCAACTCGACCCCGGACGCCGACACCCACGCCCGGTCCCGCTCGTTCTCGCGTTGGCTACCCACAGTCGTCGCCCACCGATCCTCCCCGCATCAACCCGGCGTGGGGTCTGCCAACCATTGGTGCGGAGATGCCGCGAACCGCTCGACCATCCTCGTCAATGCCCCGGCGGCCCGGTGCATCGAGGAGAATGCCCCTTCTGAGCCGGCGGCGTCATGCAGCTCGCGCGAGTGCCATGTCACGGGTGACCAACCGACCTCGGTGACGCACACCGTCGGAATGGCCTGGCTGACGTCACCGAGATCGCTGGAGCCCGAGATGTCGTACGTGGTGCCGGCGGGGACTCCCAGAACATCCCAGGCGAGTCGGGCAAGCCCCTCGTGCATCAGATAGGGACGGGCTTTACTCAGAAGGCTCACGGTGACCCCCGTCGCGGTGGTGTGGGCCGATCCCTCGGCAATACGTTGCACGCTCTCGATGAGGCCTTCGAGCAGATCGTCCTTCGGAGCTCGAACGTTCACCCTGAGGCTCGCCCTGTCCGGCAGGACATTGTGGCTACCGGACACGGACTCCACCTTTGCGTGGATCCGGCAGCCGTCACGTTGATACTGGCGTTCCATCGCGAGAGCGTACGCCGCGAGAGTCGCCGCATCGAGAGCACTCCGGCCGTCCCACGGGCGGCTGGCCGCGTGTGACGCCTGTCCCTGAAAGGCCAAGTCGAACAGGGCGGCGCCGTTCAGCGTGCCGAAGACAGCGACCACGTCCGACGGGTGGTAGGTGAATGCCGCGTCTACCCCGTCGAAGGCGCCTGCCTCGAGCATGGGCGCCTTGCCGGCGAACAATTCCTCCGCCGGAGTGCCGATCACCCTGAGAGTGCCCGGCAGATCGGGACGGTCGGCCAGTTCCAGAGCGGCTTCCATGACCCCGCCACAGATCAGATTGTGCCCGCAACCGTGCCCGACTTCGGGCAGAGCGTCGTACTCGACCACCAGCCCGACCGTCGGGCCGTCCCCGCCGAGTTTCTTCTCGGCGACGAAGGCCGTGTCGAGCGAGGCTATACCGTGCCGGATGTCGAATCCACCCTCGCTCAGGAGGCGTACGCAGCGCTCCGAGGCATCGATCTCGGCCAGCCCCGTCTCGGGGTTGGCATGGAGATGGCGAGCGAGGTCCTCCCCACGTTCGGCTGCGGTCGGGCGTTTCTCCATCTCACCCATCGCACCGGCGGATGTGGACGATCCGGCTATGCCGGTGGCGTTGGCACATGACGAGAGCCTTCCGGACTCGTGTCACGTCATCACCCATCCGCCGTTCATGTCGATTGTTGCGCCGGTGATGTATCCGGCGTCGTCTCCGGCGAGATACAGGACGAGCGCGGCGAATTCCTCGGGTGTCGAGAACCGGCCGACCGGCACCTGATCGATGATCCTCTGGCGCCCTGCTTCGTCGAGAAACGCATTGAGTTCGGTGTCGACGGCTGCGGGCGCGACGGCATTGCAGGTGACGCCCCTGCCCGAGTACGCCGTCGCGAACGACTTCGTGAGCGCGATGACGCCGGCCTTCGCCGCGGCGTAGGGCGCGGACGAGAACCCCCCGGTCCGGGCGACGACGCTGGAGAAGTTGATGATGCGCCCCCATCCCTCGGCGGCCATGGATGGTGCGCTCCCTTGACACAGGAGGAACACCGAACGAAGGTTCACGCTCACCGCTCGATCGAAGTCCTCGACGGTTGTGGACTCGATTGCTCGTGGCTCAAGCAAGCCGTGAGCGTTCACGAGGACGTCGATCCGCCCCGCCTCGGCGATTACCCGGTCGCACTCCGACGGATCGCTCAGGTCGGCGCTGATCGTGGCCGTGGCTCCGTTCGAACGCTGCGCGCGGATGTCGACGCCTACCACCTCGTAACCCCGGTCGGCCAGTAACAGGGAGGTTGCGTGTCCGACGCCTCGCGCGGCTCCGGTGACGAGGGCACGTCGAACATTACTCCTCATGACAAGTTGACCTTTCCTCGTGCTTCGCGTTGTTGGTAGTGGGGCTGGTTATAACATATGGGATATTATCTGGGACAATGCAAGCCCCCTTCAGCAGCATTGTCCCCGGCCACGTCGTGCCGCCGACTTTGAGAGTCGAGAGCGAGTTACATGACCTCAGGCTGGACCTTCGCCGATGGTTCGAGAAGAACGACCCCGGCCCCCAGCCATTCGAATACGAAGCCCGTATGGCGGCACTAACTCGATGGCAGCGTCAAATCCATCGGGCGGGTTTCGTCGGGCTCTCATGGCCAACCGAATTCGGCGGTGGAGGGATGGGTCTGGCCGCGGAGGCCGTGCTGTGCCAGGAACTCGCCGCAACCAGCATGCCGCAACTCATCAACCGTCTCGCTCTCTATACCTGGGGGCCCACGATTCTCAGCCGCGGCACGCCGGCGCAAAAGGCTCGTTTTCTCCCCGGCATGCTCGACGCCAGCGAGATCTGGTGCCAGGGTTTCTCCGAACCGGACGCCGGTTCGGACCTAGCGGCGGTCCGCACGAGGGCGCAGGTCTCCGGAGACGTGCTCGTGGTCGACGGCCAGAAGGTCTGGACGAGCCGCGCGGAGCTGTCCAAGTGGAATGCGCTGCTCGTGCGGACCGACCCCGAAGGGGTGCGACACTCCGGTCTCTCCGTTCTGATCGTCGACATGGGATCGCCCGGCGTAACAGTCCGGCCCTTGTTGCAGATGCTCGGCGAGCCCCACTTCAGCGAGGTCTTCTTCGACGGGGTCGAGGTGCCTCTCGAGAACGTCCTGGGCGGGCTCGGTAATGGCTGGGACGTGTCCATGGAAGCGATGGCCTACGAGCGCGGCCTGTTCGTGCTGGAACGGACCACCGGCCTTCGACGCCGGCTCGCCGATCTCGTCGACCGGCTCGATGCGCTCGGCAAGATCGAAGGCGCCGTCGCGTCGCTGGGGGTCCTGGAGTCGAAGCTCGACCTGCTCGACGCGCAGGTCTTGAGGACCTTGGGTCACCAGGAGAACGGAACGCTGGTTCCGGGTTCGAGTTCGGTGGACAAGCTCTTCCTGGCTGACGTATACCAGGACCTCTTCGCCACAGCTTTCGACCATCTGTCCGACGAGGGACTCGACGACGGGTGGATTCACGACCTCCTGGAGTCCCGGTCGGTCAGCATCTACTCCGGTACGTCGGAGATCCAACGCAACGTGATCGCCCGCCAACTCCTGGGCCTCCGATGAGTGGTTCCATGGGTCTGGAAGTAGCGTCCACGCTGGATCATCTACTCGCAGATCATGCTTCGACCGATCGACTGCTCGACGCGGCTGCTTCAGAGACTCCGGACTCGACCCTGCTCACGACGCTGGACGAGGTCGGCCTCACCGAGCTGGCCGTTCCCGAAGAGATGGGAGGCCTGGGACTCGGCCTCGACCAACTCTGCCTGGTGGGCTGGGTGGGAGGCCGCCGTTTGATGCCGACACTGTCGCGCCTCAAGATGACCCTCGTGGGCCCACTGGTGATGGACGGACTATCCGGCCAACCGCCGGCCGGTGCTCCCTGGGGATGCGGATTCCCTGCAATCGGCTCCGCTCCCGCGGATGGGGAGCAAGCGGAGGTCTGGATCGAGGAGAAAGCGAGCGCTGCGCTGGTGGTGGGAGAGAGATCGTCACGAGTCGTCGACCTCGGCCATCCGGACAGTGTGGTCGAACCGGAGCCCGGAGTGGACCCCGGGCAGGGCCGCAGCCGGCTCAGTTTCGACCCCTACGCCTCGACTGTCCTGACCGGCGCCGATCATGCGCGCACAGTGGATCGCTCCCGGGTCCTCGTCCTCGCCGAGCTTTCCGGGGTGGCGGACCGAGTCACGGAAGTGTCGGTGGACTATGCCCGCCAACGGTCCCAGTTCGGGCGGCCGCTGACCGCATTCCAGGCGATCCAGCACAAGCTCGCCGACATGCGGGCGGGATGCGAACTCATTCGCTCCGCGGTCAGCCGGCTGGCATGGCTTGAGGAACCGCGCCCTGAGCTCACTGCGAGCCTCGGCGCGGCGGCTGTATCCGTGGCTCGGCAGGTGGCGGAGGACGCCATCCAGGTTCACGGCGGTATGGGCTTTGCATGGGAGTATGGAATCCACCTGTACTACCGGCGATGCCTGGCGCTGCAGCAACAACTTGGGGGCACGGAGAGCCTTCGCCGTTTCGTCGGCCGGTCGATCATCGCACGGAGGAAGACCCAATGAACGACAACACACCGTTGCTGGTGGAAGACCGTGGACCGGCGAGATGGATCTGGTTCAACCGACCCCGAGTGCACAACGCCCAGAACACCGAAATGCTCCAGGCCCTGGACGAAGCGCTCAAGCTGGTCGGCCAGGACACCGGTGTACGCGTCGTCGTGCTCGCAGGCAAGGGAAGGTCGTTCTGCTCAGGGCATGATCTCAACGAGATCGTGAGGCATGCCGACTACGCCCGAGCGGTCGAGTCGGTGGAGGGCAGGATGCAATGGGAGCAGCGGCTGTTCGTGGACCCGGTGAACCGCTTTCGCGAGCTCCCCGTGCCTACGGTGGTGCTCGCCCATGGCCACTGCCTCGCGGCCGGCCTGATGTTCATCTCGGTCGCGGATTTCGTATACGCGACGCCGGACGCCGTCTTCGGTTCGCCCATCATCCCGGCCATGAGCATCAACGACGCCGAGGTTCCGGCATTCGCCTGGGCCGTGGGTTCGCGGCGGGCCAAGCAAACCCTCTGGCTCGACCAGCGAATGGACGCGCAGACCGCCCTGGAGGCGGGCCTGGTCTCCGAGGTCGTGGCAGCCGATGAGATCGAGGAACGGATCGAGTCGGTCGTCCAATCCCTGGCAGCCATTCCGGCCGAAACGCTCATGCTGTCGAAACTCTCGCTCAGGCAGATGGACGATCAGGCCGGCTACCAGGCGGTCAGTGGCTTCCACTTCCTCTCGCACTCGCTGAGCCATCACACGTCGGGCGCACGGGCCGCGCTCGCGGAACGGCGGCGGCGTCTCTCCGGTTCGGACGAGTCGGATTGACCGGTCCGCGGCACATCGAGGGAGGGATCATCGACACGCTTCCGAACATATACATGGCACGGATGGATGTCGCACCGGAGGGGTTGCCGGCATTCATGGACTGGTACGAACACAAGCACGCACCCGACCTGATCTCGGTCGGGTTCCACAGCGCCCACGGATACCATTGCCGGGCCGGTTCGCCGTTCATCCTCAATGTCTACGAGATCGACAGCTCGGAGATCTTCTACTCGGAGCCCTACAACACGAAGCGAACGCCGGCCTCGGACCCGGAACGCCCGGCGATCCTCGCCGGCGTCACGAACCGATCGAATACCGTCTACCGGCAGATCCACACGCTCGGTGTCGAGGTACCTGACCGGTCGTGGTCGGAAGGTAGCCGGTCCGGCGCGGTGGATGCCCCGGTTGTGACTTCGGTCCGCTTCGACCTGGAACAGGGCTCGAACCGGGATGCCTTGGTGGACTGGGTTCGCCATGTCGAGTTTCCCCGGGCTGCGAGTCGGTCCGGGTTCCTGGCTGCCCGACTCCTGAACCGTACCGGACGCCAGCACCACGCCAACCCGTGGCTGTCGTCGTGGGCGACGCTGATCGAATGGGAGGATCAGGTGGCGGCGGAAGCCGCCGGGGACGAGGTGGACACGCTGGAGCGACTCGCCGGAACCGGCCTGGGCGTCACCGAGGCCGCCTTCCACCTGGCAGTCCGGGTCCTGTCCGTAACCACCGGTGGAGGAGAGCCCCCAACCAAGAGATCATCGGGCGCCGTTGACTGACGCTATGTGGACGGATCAGGTCCGGCCGTCCTCGAAGTGGGGCATGACCTCGGAAGCGACCATCCGCTGACCCTCGAGTGCGGTGTCGAGTCCTGGACCGTGGAAGTAACGGAGGCGGAGGATGATCTCTTCCGGATCGAGTATCTCCCTCCACTCCTCCAGCATCTCTATCCACGTGGCCGGTGAGCCGACCAGGGCCCTGTTGCGGAGGACATGGTCGAGGGTGATGTCGTCTGCCGAGCCGACTTCCTCGATCCAGGGCTCCCATTTCGGCTTGTAGTAAGCGTTGCCGCGCCGGTAGTAGATCCGGTGGTAGTCCAGGATGTACTTGCCTAGGAGCCCTCGCGCAGCCTCGTCGGTGGGGGCGATCGCCGCTTCACGGAGGATGGCGATCCGGGGGGTCTTTCCCAGCTTCGCGCACTCCTCCCTGTACAGCCCGGCGAGGTGTGAGAGGTGCGCGGTGGAGCTGATCGGACCGGTCTCCCAGCCATCGCCAAGCGCAGCGATCTTGACACCGACATCGCTCCAGGCCCCGACCCAGACCTCCGGAACGAGATCACCCATCGCCGGATCGCGAGGAGGAACCGAACCCCGCCACGGGTCGTCTTCGGCGAAACGGAAGGGCTTGCCGGAGCGGAATGCGTTGATAGCCTCCAGGCCTCTGCGCATCCTCAGGGGTCGCTCCGACAGGTCCAATCCATAGACGTCGAAGTCGTCCTGCAGGTAACCGGCGCCGACCGTGAGCCGGTACCGGCCCGGATACATGGCGTTGATCATCGCCGCATCCTGGATCACGGTCACCGGGTGATAGAGGGGGAGGAGCACCACACCGCTTGCGAACTTGAGCCGCTCCGTTTCCGCCAGTCCGAACTGGGCGATGAGTTGCGCGTTGTTCACGACCCCGTGCGTCCCGGAGTGAGGGCCGTGCCCACGCCGCTCGCCCTTGTACGCAAACTCGAAACCGAGCGCGTCGGCCGATTCGCACTCCGCCAGGTAGCCGTCGAGGTCCCACCGGCGCTCTCCATCCCGGACGCTGACGACGGTCGTGGAGATCGAGAATTTCATGAGGGAACTTCCGGTGTGAGGCGTGACGCACGGTAGCCGATCTCACTGATGGGAATGCGTCTGGACAAACGCTCGACAGAGCACCGCTGCGGGGTGGACGCCGGTGGGATCATCGCCTCGGGTGTGCCTGCATCGTCCGCCAAAACGCTCAGAACACGGCCAGCGGGTTGACCGCCGACCCCGTTCCTCCCGGGAGTCGGAGAGGAGAGATGATGTAGAGGAACTCCCATCTGGATTCCTCGGCACACACAGCCGCAAGAGCCTCTAGATCGACGTTGTCCAGCAAGATCAAACCCACGGACGCCTGGGCGATCTGATGGAACGCCCAGGGATGCTCGGTGTACGGGAGGGGTAGGCGCTCGAAGCAGTCTCCTCCGTAGACCGCCACGTCCCGCCTGCGGAGCCAGCGGACGCAGGCGGGGGAAAGTCCGGCCCGTCGATTTATGTCCTCCACGCCGGATGCCGCCTCGCGCGCTCCCAGGCCTGACCGGACAAGCACGACATCGCCCGCGCCGACGTCGAGGCCCGCCCACTCGGCGGCCGCGTCCAGGTCGGCCTCGGTTATGTACTCGTCGGGCTCCAACCAGTCTCGTCCGAGAGACGCGGGGACGTCGAGCAGCACGCCTCGAGTCACGATGCCATCCTTGGCGGCCAGGACGGAGCCGGACTGCAGGCCGGTCCGCTGCACGACGGCTTCAGCGGCGCGGCCGTTGTAGAGGACGCCTCCGTAGTTGGAGTGCGACACCGCGTCGATGTGCGTGACGGTGAACGAGTGCGGCACGATGGTCACCTGGTCCACTGCCGTGGCAGGTCGATCGAAGCCCTTGAACAACATCCTGTGGACCGTGGGGAAGTAGTTCTTGGCGGAGCGTTCGGTGTCCAGGTCGAAGGCGGTGGAGACGACCCGTCCGGTGCGAACGAGGCTAATGGCTCTGAGCGTGTGGGCCGGCGTCACATGGTTCAGCGTCCCTTTCTCGTCATCCCAGCCCCAGCGCCCCCAGTTCTTCACCTCCTCGAACAGGGCACCGAGTTCTCCCTCGCTCGGGACGCCGCCGGAGTCGTGGGAGGTCGCCGTCACGGTCCGGCCTGACCGAAGGAGTGGTCCACGGCGTTGTAGCCGGCCAGACGACCGAAGACGAGTCCGCGGAGCACCGAGGTCGCGCCCACGTACTTGTCACGGTAGATGCCCGTCATCTCACCGGCAGCGTAGAGGCCGGGGATCGGGTTTCCTTCCGCGTCGATGACTCTGGCCGTGTGATCGGTGCCTATGCCTCCCATGGTGAACACGTTCGAGCAGGTCACCGGGTAGCAGTAGAACGGTGGGGTGTCGAGCGAGCGCGCCCAATTCGACTTCGGCGGAGTCAGGCCATCCGTCGAGAGTCCGTCGAGCCTCATCGCGTCGAACGGCGAGTCGTCCTGAGGGACGGCGGCGTTGTAGGAGGCGACTGTCGCAGCCAACGCCTCGCCGTCGACTCCGATGAGCGTCGCCAACCCCTCGACCGTATCCGCCTGATGAGGCTCATGTACCTTGTCTCTCAGCACCGCCTTGCGGTAGTGCGGCAGATCCATGGTCTTCGAGTCGAACACGGCGTACCCGATCTGGCCCGCCTGTTGCTGGACGGCGCGTCCGACCAGGTCGTAGAGGTAATCCATGGACGTGGCGCCCTCGTCCATGAAGCGGTCCCCTGAATCGTTGACCATGAGGCCGTAGGGCACGGTTTCCATGACCGCCGCAAACGTCATCAGCCCGGACCTTGCCCCTGCCGTCCGCGGGTCGGCGGGAAGTGGGTGGAACTGACTCCACTGCCCGGTGGGTCTCGCTCCGGCGTCAAGCGCCATCTGGATTCCCTCTCCGCGGTTGTGGGCGCCTCCCCGCGACACGGTAGGGAGGTCGAATCCGACGTAACGGGTCATCATCTCGGCGCTCCCCTCGAAGCCTCCACTGGCGAGTATCACGGCCGGCGCACGGAAGTGCGAGAGCTTCCCTGCCCGATCGCGTGCCCCGACGCCGGCTACGGCGCCTTCCCCGTCAGCCAGGAGGCGGACCGCGGTCGTCTCGTAGAGGACTTCGACGGCGAGTGCCCGGTCATTGTCCGGTCCGTAGAACCGGCCCTGGGAGGCGTCCTCGACCCGCGAGAAGAAGTGCCGGACAATGGCCGCTCCGGCGCCTTCGGGTTGGATCCGGGCGTCGTTCGACGTGAGGAAGACCCGCGGCCCCGGCGCGAACTCGAGTCCGTGGCCCTCGGCCCACAGGACTGCTTCCGGCGCTTGCCGCGCGAGCACCTGGATGTAGTCCTCCGAGGCGTCCGTCTTGGCGCGGAGCCTGTCGATGAAGTCGTCGTTGATCGTTCGGACGTCCCGCATGCGGAAGGTGGCAGTGCTGTACCGGGTGTTGCCGCCGCGATCGGCGCGGGAAGCGCGCTCGAGCACCGCAATCCGCGCGTCGTGGGTGCCCCGCTCCACGATGCGCTCGATCGACGCGAGCGACGCGGAGAGTCCAGCTACACCGGCACCGACGATGATCACGTCGTATCTCTCGGCTATGACCCCGCTCCCTGGTCGTGCGGGTTGCGGCGCCGCGCCTCGGGGCCAGGCATCCGGCCGGCTCTGATCCGGTCATTCCACCTCGGCGTCATGGCGCTCCGGGGACTTCGACCTCGTCATGGGGGAACCCGACCATGAAGGCGAAGTCGCCGGGGTTGACGATCGTCGGCGTGGTCACCGCCATCAGGAGGATGCCGGGACGGTCGATCTCGAACTCCTCCCAGACCTCCCCCGTGGCGGGGCTGGTGATCCATCCGAGGCGACCCGCCGGGATCTCACTGCCGACCGAGTCGGTGGACACGCCGCTCTGGAGTATGCCGCTCGTGGAAGCGAGGAACAGCGGCCGTTCGCGGATGACGGGCAGTCGCGGCGGGCCGGTGGGAGTACCGCCTAGGTGGCCCCGGTAACGCAGCGTGTTCAGGCTGCCTTCGACGCCGGCGGCCGGGGAGGGCAGGCTCGCCCCTCCGAACTCGGGAAGGAAGCCTGAGAGGCCGCGCTCTACGGCTGTCGCGCTGACCTGGCCTCCCGGCCGGAAGTCCACTACGACCGGCAGGTAGCCGAAGGAGGATGTGAGTTCGAGATCTCCGGCATCGTAGGAATACCACAATGCCATGTCGGGCGTCCCCGAGTGCAGGTCGATGACGCACTCCGCGTGCTCGTAGACGACGGTCGCGACGGCGTGGGCGACCTGGTCGGTGAGAAAGCCGGTCGGCGTCCCCGGAAAGCGCCGGTTCAGGTACAGATGGTCGGGTGAGACTCGGGTGCCCACCTGGAGGGCGGGGAGGTTCACGGCTGCCGCCAGGAGAACCGTGCCCTTCAGTTGCTCCCGCATCAGGTGTCTCTCCAGATCATGCACCGCGATCGACCCGAGGGGCTTGTCACCGTACAGCCCTGAGACTATGGCCGTCGCCGGTCCCGGCGTGGCGCCGCGGAGTTCGACGAATCGGACCTGCCATGGTGCGCCGTCGATCCGGCGTCCTACGGGTACGCTCCACTCTCTACGTGTCGTGGCCGAGGTCATGCGATCCTCAAGTCGATTGTCGTCATAACGTCTGATGGACCTTTGCGGGCACTGTGTTCGTCAGGTCGGGAGCCTTCGGATGCTAGGAGGGTGCTGAAGAATGTCCAGATCGCCCGGCCGGCGGCAACGGCGGGATCAAGGTCGACCGGCGTGGGACGACCCTGAACGGGTGTCCTTCCAGATCCGGTCGGCGATGGGGTGGGACGCCTCCTCCATGACGTGTGCGAGGAGGCCCGCCGAGCGAGCGACGATCGAAAGGCCCCTGGCGAACCGCGGCGGCAGCCCCATGTCGGACACTATGGCGCCGATCGCTCCGGCGGCGTTCATCGGTACGGCCCTGCCCTTGGCCTCGCTCAGGGCACTCTCCACCAGGACCGCGGTGAGGAAGTGCTCCTCCGGGAGCCCCTGATCGGTCTGGACACGTCTGAGCGCCGCAACCCGAGCATCGCCGTCTCGGTGAATCGGGTGGCCGAAGCCGGGGATCACCGCCCCCTCCTTCAACCAGGCAGCCACGCTCTGAGAGACGACTTGCTCGCGCGTCTCGGCTGTGGAGTCGCTCACCAACCGCACCAGCATCCCGGCAGCCTGCTCCGCCGTGCCGAGCAGCGCAGGACCGGCCCCGAGCAGGCCGGCGGCAACCGCACCCTGGAGGCTGTCCGGCGCACCGCGATAGGTGAGACGCGCCGTGATAGCGGATGGAGTGAGGCCGTGCTCAGCGACCGTCACCAGCATGGCGTCGATCATCGATTCCACGGATCGCTCGGGCATTTCTCCGATCGTGAGAAGGTAGAGCATCGAAGCGAAGCTGGTACCGCCGATCAACTCCTCGGCCAGGTCGCGTCCATGGATAGTGATCCGGTCTCCGCTCGCATCGGCCAGTCCAGCCATTCAGTCCTCTTCCTGGATTGTCACGGGCACCTCAGTTCACCTGGCGCGACTGTCGATCCCAGTGCCGACTCCTGAGTACCGACTTGAGGATCTTCCCGGTCGAGCCCTTCGCCAGCTCCTCCACAACCCACACCTCTCGCGGCTTCTTGTAGCCGGCCAGCCTGCGGGCCACCTCTGCAGTGACCTCCCCGGGGCTGACGGTGTGCCCGGGCCGTGCGACCACGTACGCCACGACGCGTTCTCCCCATCGCTCGTCGGGCACTCCGATCACGGCTGACTCTAGAACGCCGGTGTGGTTGGCGATCGCCGCCTCGACTTCCGCAGGGTATACGTTCAACCCGCCGCTGATGACCATGTCCTTCTGCCGGTCGATGATTGTCAGGTAACCCTCATCGTCAAAGTATCCGATGTCCCCGGTTCGGTAGAACCCGTCGACGAATGCCTCTCGAGTCGACTCCTCGTTCTTCCAGTATCCGATCATCACGCTCTCTGCTCGAGCCTGTATCTCACCCTCCGGTGAGCCGGAAGCGCCTGTCGGGACGAGGCGGAGCTCGACCGATCGCGTCGCCTTGCCTGCTGACGCGAGACGCTGATCGGATGCATCTACATGATCGGAGCGCGAGAGCACGGTGAGCGGGTGTGGCGCCTCCGCCGCCCCGTACACCTGCACGAATACCGGGCCGAAGACATCGACGGCTCGTCTGATCGTGTTCGGATCGATGGGGGAGCCTCCGTACGAGACGTGTCGCAGGTTGAGCGCCGGTCTTTTCCGTGACTCGGCCTCCTCGGTGAGCACCGTGATCATCGTGGGCACGACGAACGAGGCGGTCGCCCGCCGATGCAGCGCTTCATCCAGGAAGCGGCCCGGATCAAAGGAGGAAACCACGATATTGCGCGCTCCGCTGAGGGCATACGCGATCACCTTCGAGCCGCTGCCGTGTGACAGCGACCCCGCGTGCAGCATGCCGTCCCCGGGCCTGACGTCGATCAACTCATCGAGCAGCATGTTCCAGGTTGCAGCCATCCGACTTCGAAAGGTGGACGTTGCGCCCTTTGGGCGGCCGGTGGTACCGGAGGTGTAGAGGATCACGCTCGGGTCGTCCGGTCGCCATGTGCGCCCCGGGGGGCGGTTCGCAGCTGCGAGTACATCTTCGTAGTCATGGGTTCCCCCGCCGCCCACCGACACGACGGTATCGAGTGCTTCAGCCTCGTCTACCAGGGTCAGGGCAGATTCGGCCGATGTAGCTTCGGTGATCAGGACGGCGGCCCCGGAGTCGCTCACCAGATGAAGGCGTTCGGGCTGACTCAGGCGCATGTTGATCGGGACTTTGGGGTGGCCCGCCTTCACCAGGGCAATGTCGGCTTCTATGTACTCCATGCGATTGGAGGCGAGAATGGCGACCGGTCTACCCGCGGGATTCAGTTCCAAGAGAGCCGATGCGAGGCGGTCTGACCGGTCGGAGAGTTGAGAGAACGTCTCGGTTCGCTCTCCGTCTTCCACGGCGACTCGTGACGCGTGCCGTCGGAATGACCGGTCCAGCAGGGCACCGAGGTCAGCCGTCGTAGACCTCACCTGTAGGTTCCCCACTCGTCCCGCAGCACGGAGGTGATCTCGCCGACGGTGGCGTAGGACTTGACTGCTTGGAGAATCGACTGCATCGTGTTACGGCCCGTGGCGGCCGCGTCCCTCACCTCCGCGAGCGCGGCGTCCACATCCGCTCTGTTGCGATCGGCGCGCAGTCTCCGCAGTTTCTCGACCTGCATCGCCTCTCCTTCGTTCGCGATCGCAAAGGCGGCGGTGGGTGTGGGAGCACCGCCGGCGAATCGGTTCACACCGATACGGGGCCGCGTGCCGTCGTCGATGCTGCGCTGGAGCGCATAGGCCTCTCGCTCGATCTCCGCTCCGATCCAGCCGCTTTCCAGAGCCGCGAGCGCTCCGCCCTGATCCGCGATCTGGTTCATGTACTCGAGGATCTTGCGGTGGAGTTGGTCGGTCAGCCACTCCACGAAATAGGACCCGCCTAGGGGATCGGCTGTACGGGGGACGCCGGTCTCCAGTGCGATGATCTGCTGGGCGCGGAGAGACAGGTTGGCGGCTTCCGCCGAGGGAAGGCCGATTGCCTCGTCGTACGACGACGTGGCCAGGGTCTGAACACCTCCCAGTACCGCAGCGAGCGCCTCGAACGCGACCCTCGAGAGGTTGTTCATATGCTCCTGCGCCGTCAGAGATCCGCCGAGCGTGTACACGAAGATGTTGAGGGCCTGGCTCTCCGGGTCTGCAGCCCGGTAGCGATCGCGCATGAGATGGGCCCACATCCGGCGGGTCGCTCGATACTTCGCCACCTCCTCGAAGATGTCGAGATCGGCGGAGAGGAACATAAAGAGATTGGGGGCGAAGTCGTCCACCGAGAGCCCTCTCCTGAGGGCAGCTTCGATGTACTCGATGCCGTTCGCAGCGGCGATGGCCACCTCTTGGATGGCATTGGCGCCCGAGTCTCGAATGTGATACCCGCAGAATTCGATCGGCTCCCAGTGGGGGAGATGTCTCGCGCAGTACTCGACGAGATCGATCGAGAATTCCAGGCCGCGTCGGGGTGGGAAGATCTGCGTGCCACGCGCCACGTACTCCTTCAACACGTCGTTCTGGAACATCACTCGGAAGCTGTCGGGCGTGCCCCCCATCCTCTCCGACGCGGCGATGATGAGTGAGGCGGCGATCGGGCCTATAGAGTTCGCGGTCGTCCGTATCTGGTGGAGTTGATGGAGTGGTATCCCATCGAGCAACTCTTCCATGTCGGCCAGGGAGTCGATCGGTACCCCGACCTTGCCGACCTCGCCCTTGGCCAGCGGGTCGTCGGAGTCGAGGCCGTTCTGCGTCGGCAGGTCGAGAGCGATGGAGAAGCCCTTCTGACCTTGGGCCAGGAGCGACTTGATCCGAGCGTTCGTCTCCCGAGGGGTCGCGTACCCGGAGTACTGTCCCATGACCCAGAGCCCTTCGCGGTACATCCCCTCGCGAATCCCTCTCGTGAACGGGAACTGGCCGGGCGCACCGATGTCGGCCGCCGGCTCCATCTCCTCGAGCGCCTCTGGTCCGTACCATGACTCGAGTGGTATCCCGGACTGGGTTACGGTCGGGAATCCTGGCGGTGGGTGGGGAGACTTGTCCTCTGGGCTTTCGTTCCTCACTTCTTGGAAGCATAATCCGCGGGCATGGAAGCCTCTCAGCCGGACTCGGACCCCGGAACGGCAGCAGGCGCAACCCTTTTCGGAGGGGATCGACGAGCGCTCGCACGGGCGATCAGCCGCTGCGAGCGTGAGCCTGATTCAGTGGGTCAGTTGCTCGAGCGCGCCCACGCCCACGCCACCGGCGCGCTCCGAATCGGGATCACCGGCCCGCCAGGATCAGGCAAGAGCACGCTCACCGACAGGCTGCTCAGCGCCTACCGGCGGGACGGACGCAAGGTGGCCGTCGTCGCCACAGACCCGTCCAGCCCCTACTCCGGTGGCTCTCTCCTGGGGGATCGCGTCCGGATGGGATCTCACGCGGGCGACCTGGGCGTGTTCATCCGTTCGATGTCCACCCGTGGCCGGCTCGGCGGGTTGAACGCGTCGGCCGAGATGGTGGCTGTCCTTCTCGACGCGGAGGGCTACGGACCGATCATCTTCGAGACGGTCGGCGTCGGCCAGTCCGAGGTAGAGGTGATCGACCGTACCGACACCGTGGTCGTGGTCGTGGCCCCGGGCTTCGGCGACGACATCCAGGCGGAGAAGGCAGGCCTCATGGAAGTCGGTGATGTCTTCGTAGTGAACAAGGCCGACAACCCCGGAGCGACCAGAGCGGCGAGAACGCTGGAGAACATGGTGTCGATGTCCCCTGGCCACGGCTGGCGACCACCGGTGCTGCTCACCGTGGCCAAGACCGGTGAGGGGGTGGATGAGGTGGTCGACGCCATCCGGTCGCACCACGAGAGCATGGCTGAGTCGGGCGCGCTGCGATCCAGGCGTCGGGCACGGGCCGAGGCGGAGATATCGCGGATGATCGAGAGGCTGGCGGCACAGGCGACGGAGCCGGAGGTGGCCCGGTATTCGGAGGCTGTGGTGGCGGGCGCCACCGATCCGTGGAGTGCCGCCGCGGAGATCTTCGACTCATTCCGAACCGGAGAGCACCGACCGCGAGGACAGTGATCGCGAGGCCCGGCGTGGACGGCCACGCGGGAGACCTCAGAGGATCCGGCTCCATGCTCGAGCCGGCCGCTTTGCGGTCACGCCAGGTATGCGTCGATTGTCTCCTGCGAGTTCCGTAGGGTCGCCGACGGACCCTCGATTGCGATCGAGCCTCTGTGGAGCAGGTACGTGTGGTCGGAGATGGCCAGGGCGAGTTCGGCGTTCTGCTCGATGACGAGGATCGACAGTCCTTCGGCGTGCAGCCGGGTTATCGAGGCATAGACCTCGTCCACGATGGCCGGAGCGAGCCCGATCGCCGGACTGTCTATGAGCAGCAGCTCCGGGTCGGTTATCAAGACCCGACCGATAGCGACCATCTGCTGCTCGCCGCCGCTGAGAGTCCCCGCGTATTGCGTGCGCCGCTCCTTGAGGAGGGGGAACAGTTCGAAGATGCGGGCGAGCATGTCACGGATGTTGGAACGCCTCGCGGCGGCTCCCAGTGCCAGGTTCTCCTCCACGGTGAGCGGGGCAACTACGGAGGTCGGTCGCTCCATCAGGAACGCGAGGCCGTGGTGGACGAGCTGGTGAGTCGGCCATCCGGTGATGTCGCGTTCACCGAACCTCACGGTCCCGCTGTCGGGACTATGCATGCCCGCGATCGTCTTGAGGATCGTGGACTTGCCCGACCCGTTCGAACCGATGAGCGACACCATCGCCCCCCGGTCGACTTGCAGGTCAACGTTGTTGACTGCCCGTATGTTGCCGTAGCTTGACGAGAGATTCGATACGCGCAGCATCAGCTTTCCTTCCGAAGTAAGCCTCGATCACCGTGGGGTCGGACAGGCAGTCGGCCGGCGCGCCTTCTGCCAGCAGCCTGCCGAAGTCCATCACGATCGCCAGTTCGCAGTAGTTGAGCACGAGCTCGAGGTTGTGCTCGATGACGACCACCGTGAGGCCCCGGTCCGTCAGGCTGAGCATCAGCTCACCGATCGCCTGCGAGCCGAGCTTGTGCATGCCCGCCGTCGGCTCGTCCAGCAGCAGGACCGACGGCTCCATCGCCAGGGCCCGAGCGATCTCGACCCGGCGCTGGTTGGCGTAGGACAGGGTGGCGGCATACTGATCGGGTTGGCCGATCACGCCAACCAGGTCCATCAGCGCTCTCGCCCGCTCGGCCAGGTCCGCCCGCTCGCGCCGGTCGCGAGGTGTCATGAACACGGGATCCCAGAAATTGGTCCGGCGCTCGCGATCGAAGCCGACCATTATGTTCTCCACGACCGTCAGGTCCTCGAACAGCTGCACGGTCTGGTAGGTACGGGCCACTCCCTCGCGGGCGATGTCGGTCTGTTTCCATCCCGTCATGTCCTGGCCGAGAATCCGGATCGTGCCGCGATCCGACTCGTCTCCCCCGCTCATTACCGAGAGCAGGGTCGACTTCCCGGCCCCGTTCGGTCCCACGATCCCGAAAACGGACCCTTCGGGAACGGTGAAGGTGAGATCGCTGATCGCCACCAGGCCGCCGTATGTCTTGCGGAGGCCCTCGACGCTCAGGGCAGTCGGCCGATCCTGCGCCGGGTCGACCTCCGACGCTGTCCGGCCCGTCAGGTTGAGACTCCACAGTTCGTCCTCTCCCTCTTGCCCTCCGTCGGCTGGCGGCTCACCACGGCCGGAGTGGATGTTGGTCGACTGTTTCTTGAGTTCCCTCCGTACCTTGCGGGTGGGATCGACCAGGCCGCGCGGGAGGTAGATCATGATCAGGATCAGGAGCACGCCGTTCACGATGGTCTCGCCCTGGGTGAGGAAACGGCGGAGTATCTCAGGAAGGATCGTGAAGACGAACGCTCCGACAATCCCCCCGAACCAGTGGCGGTTCCCTCCCAGGACCACCGCGGCGAGCATCACGAAGGCAATGTTCACGTAGAACGTGTCGGGCGACAGGAATTGCACGAGGCTCGCGTAGACGACCCCTGCCAATCCTGCGATCGCGCCACTCAACATCCACAAGGACCGACGCGTGGCGTACACATCGATTGCGAGGGATGCGGCGACTTCAGGGTGGCTGCGGACGGCTTCGGCGGCAAGGCCGAGCCGCGACCTACTGTGGCGAGACATGACCCACATCACCGCGCCGAGGGCGGCGAAGAGATGCCACGGCTCGATCAGCCGGGTAATGGGCGCGCCGTCCACACCGCCCGTGACGGAGTCGAGATTCAGCACGACCACCCGCGCCATCAACACGAGAGCGATCGTTGCCAGCGCCACCCAATGGCTATCGAGCCTCGCCAAGGGGATGCTGACCAGGAGGCCCGACAGAAGCCCGACCACAACTCCCGCAACGAGTACGAGTTCGATGGGGACGTTGTGGTCCTCCACGAGGGCGAGGCTTACAAATCCCGTGACCGCCGCCATCGGTGTGCCGGCGAGACTCAGGATGCCGCCTCGAAGCGCTGCGTAGGTGGCGATCGCGAAGAGCGCGAACGCGATGGAGAATTCGACCGTGGACGCGTAATGGCCCAGGAACGCCATCAGGCCCGGAGGCCTACGATGCGGTCGCCCATCAGGCCCTTGGGTCGAGCCAGGAGGACGACGACGAGTAGCCCGAACGTAATGAAGTCACGAAACGAGTTGCTGATGTACTGGGCTCCGAGAACCTCGGCCAACCCGATGAGGATTCCGCCGGCGTATGCGCCTCTCAGATCCCCGAACCCTCCGATGATCACGGCCGCGAATCCTTTGAGAAGAAGCCCTTCTCCTACCGTAAAGCTCACGTTGTTCGTAGAGATCGAACTCAGGATCCCGGCAATCGAGGCAGTCGCGGCGGCGATGAAGGATATGACGATCACCACACGTCGCGGATTCACACCGGAGATCTTGGCCGAGTCGGGATCCCAGCCGACCGCCCGCATCTGCGCCCCCAGGTTCGTCCTCATCATGAACAAGTAGAGGATCAGCAGTAGTAGCAAGGCGACGACGAAGGTAATTATCTGATGATACGGGATCACCAGGTCAATGACCCGCACGAAGCCGCGGGGAAGCGCCTCCCGGGGAAAGGTCTTGATCCGGGCGCCGGTCGCGATGATCGCGAGCTGACCGAGGATGATCCAGAAGCCGATGCTGGTGATGATTGGGCCGAGCAGACCACCTCCACGCCGTCGGATCGGCTCGAATCCCAGTTGATCCACGAGGACGCCGATCAGGCCACCGCCGGCCATCCCGATTGCGAGCGCCGGCACGAGCGGTATCCCCAGGTTGTCGAATGCGGCGAGCGCGAGGATCGCCCCCCATGTCGCGTAGGTCCCGTGAGCGACATTGAGTATTCCCATGGTGGCAAAGACCAAGCCGAAGCCCATGGCGAAGATGGCATAGGAGGAACCCACGGCGAGACCGTTGATCGTTTGTTGCAGGAACAGTGTCATCTCGTGGAAAACACTACTGACCCAAGCCGGATCCGGCGCCGCCCGAGCGTGTGGCGGCGCCGGATCACCGGGTCTAGGAACGTACTCCTAATGGCCCGCTTTGCTCCTACTGGTTGATGTTCGGGAGCACCCCGTCCGCTGAGCCGTCCCAGATGACGAGCTCGCCATCAGGACTCCATTGCACGAACGTCCATGCGTCAATGGTGGCCTCGCCGCGGGCATCCCATGTGAGGGTGCCGAAGACGGTCTCCATGGATTGGATCTGGCGGACACCTTCCAACACGGCGTCGCGAGTGCCTTCGCCCCCGTTCTTGAGCGCATGCGCCATGAACCACGCGACCTGCCAACCCTGCGCGGCAAAGATGTCAGGCGTGGTGTCGTACTCGGCTTGGTACTTGGCTGCGAAGTCCTGCACCATCGGATCGTCCTTGCCGGCGAAGAATGCGATTGGCAGCACGGTACCCAGCAGGGTGTCCCCGGCCTGCTCCCACGTCTCCGCCGTCGCTATCGCGAGGTTCCCGATGATCGGACCCGCGTAACCGCGATCACGGAGTTCCTGCACCATGAGCACCTCGGTATTGCCCAACTGAGCCAGGAAGATGACGTCGGCGCCCAATGAGATCGTCTCGGTCGCGGCGCCGCTCATGTCCGTGTCGTCAGCGAAGGTGTCGATCACGCCCAGGACCTCGACTCCGGAGCTGTTGAGAACAGAAAGCGTGGCGTCCCGGTCGCTCACGAGTCCGTCATTGTCCGCAGTCACGACCACTACTGCGTTGCTAGGAGCGAAAGCGGCCACAGCGGCCTCTGCGATCGCAGCCGTGCTCGGCTGCGACAGCGGGAATGACCTGAAGGCATTGTCCGGATCCGTGATCGTCGGGGCAATCGCAGCGTGATCCACCCAGGCGAGGCCGGCCTCCACGATGTTGGGCTGGATGGCGCCGGCGACACTCGACAGGGCACAGCAGACCAATGCGAGTACGTCGTCGTTGGCGATGTACGCGTCGTTGATTGCGATGGCGGCCGCCTGATCTCCCCCTGCGTCCTCAACCAGGAACTCGATGGTCACGCCCTCGCCGAGGTATCCGGTCTCGTTGATCTCTCGCTCGGCCAGTTGGAGTCCCTGGAGATGGGGAACACCCGCGAAGGCGACCGCGCCTGAGACAACAGCCGTGAAACCGAACTGGTAGTTCCCCGGAGCAAGGCCGGCCACAGGTTCCTCCATGGCCTCGGTGGTGGTCGTGGCCTGCGCCGCCGTCGTCGTGGTCTGCGCCGCCGTTGTGGTGGTCGCTGCAACCGTCGTCGTGGTTGCCGGCGCTGCAGTCGTCGCGGTCGTCGCTTCGCTGTCGCCATCGCCGCATGCAGCGGCGACCAGCGCCATGGCGAGAGCGAGCACCAGGAGTCTGATTCTGGTCATGCCTGCCTTTCGTCGGTAGTCTTGCGGTCTTTGAGCATCTGCCGGCGGAACCGGTCCGCCATCAGGCGCCCGGGCGACAATAACAGACAGATTTGGGCGCGAAATCCATGAAGCCGCAGCAGTTGCGACACCGATAGAGAGGGGTCCGGATGGCACACCGAGTCGGCACGATCGGTGGGGGAATCTTCGGCGAGATGCATATTCGGGCGCTGACCCAACGGGCCAGGCTCGGCGACATCGAGTATGTGGGCCTCGCGGATATCAACACCGATTTACGCCGTGCTCGAGCGGATGAATACAACATCGACGTCTTCGCCGACTTCAACGAGTTGCTCGACGTGACCTCGCCGGACGCAGTGACCATCGCCACCCCCGATCACCTCCATCGAGACATCGTCGTTGCATGCGTCGAGAGGGGAATTCACGTGCTGGTCGAGAAGCCGATGGACACGAATGTCGACGGATGCAGGGAGATGGTCGCCGCCGCCGATGAATCCGGCGTGCTGCTGCAGGTGGACTTCATGAAACGCCATGACCTGTATCACGCTGAACTCAAACGGATCGTGGAATCCGGGGGCATCGGCGACATCCAGTACGGGTATGCCTGGATGGAGGACCGCATCGAAGTTCCGACAGACTGGCTCCCGTCGTGGGCGTCCAACTCGTCGCCGGCATGGTTCGTCGGGGTTCACTACTTCGACCTTGTCCGCTGGCTGGTCGGCCAGGACGCCGTAGCCGTCTCCGCCACCGGGGTCGCTCAGCGGCTGAGGTCGATCGGGATCGACACGTACGACTCGATCCAGGCGAAGATCATGTTTCCCGGTGGCGTGAGCTTTACGGTCGATTCCGCCTGGCACCTGCCCGCCGGCAACGAGGCGATCGTCAACCAGGGGATCAAGGTGGTCGGATCCGACGGATGGATGACGGTCGACAGTCAGGATCGTGGGACTCGCGGCCTCGTGAGCAGCACTCCCGGTGCGCCCGCCACGATGCTGACACCCAACCTGGGTCTCTACCAGGAGCGCACCGAGGCCGGTGTCTCGCGATATTCGGGATATGCCATCGACTCGATCGAGAGCTTCGTCACCAACGTGACGATGCTCGAACGCGGCATCGCCGACCTGGAGTCATTGAAGGGCGCGTACCCGTCCGGGAGGGACGGTCTCGAGGTCACCAAGATCGCGGTAGCAGCGCACCGGAGCGTGGAGAAGGGCGGAGACCTTGTCTATCTCGGCTCGCTGTGAGCCGTCACCGGTTGCGCCGTCCGGCGCCGCGAGTCACCTGGTGGCGGCCCTCATCCCCTAGGAGTCTTCGCTGTGTCGCCGTTCTGCTCCGCATTCGGCAGCCCCCCGGCGGCGGCACGACCAACGGCTTGCCGAGAGGGCCATATACTCCGGCATCCCGAGTCGAACAAGAGGTCTGACGTATGTCTTCAGATACCGTACTGGTGATCGCGCTGGTGGCCGGGCTGGCGGCCCTGGCCCTGGCCGCCTACTACGCCCGGGTGGTGATGGCCGCCGACCAGGGCAACGACCGCATGCGGGAGCTCTCGGCAGCCATCCGGGAAGGCGCCAACGCCTTCATGAGGCGTGAGTACACGTGGGTGGCCGTCTTCGTGGTGGTGCTGGCCGTCCTCATATCGGTGGTCCTCCCCTGGGGGGCGCCGTGGGGTTCGATCGCCTACATCTTCGGAGCGGTGCTGTCGGCAGCCGCGGGCTTCGCTGGTATGCGGATCGCGACGGTGGCCAACTCCCGGACGGCCGAGGCGGCCCGGCTCGGCGGGGTGAAGCGCGCCCTGCCGGTGGCCTTCCGCGGGGGCGCGGTCATGGGGTTCTGCGTAGCCGGACTGGGCCTGCTGGGAGTGACCATCGGCTACCTCCTGTTCGTCGAGGTGCTGAGCATCAGCGACTCGGACCAGTACAACATCATCGCCGCCATCGGCCTGGGAGGGTCGTCCATCGCCCTCTTCGCCCGGGTGGGCGGCGGCATCTACACCAAGGCGGCCGATGTGGGCGCCGACCTGGTCGGAAAGGTCGAGGCGGGCATCCCCGAGGATGACCCCCGCAACCCGGCGGTGATCGCCGACAACGTCGGCGACAACGTGGGCGACGTGGCCGGCATGGGCGCCGACCTGTTCGAGTCCTACGTCGGCTCGATCGTGGCCCCTATCGCCTACGCGGCCATCGTGTTCGCCTCCAGGTCCTTCGCCACCGAGGCGATCATCTTCCCCCTCGCCGTGGCCGCCATCGGCATGTTCGCCGCCATCATCGGCTCCTTCTTCGTGCGGGTGACCGGGGACAACCTGGCCAAGGCCCTGCACCGGGGGAACAACGTGGCGGTCGGCCTCACCGTCATCGGCGTCCTGATCCTCACCAACGTGGTGTTCGGCGGATCGAGCGGGGTGGAGAACCCCTTCGGCCTGTCCCTGGCCGTGCTGGTCGGCCTGGCGGTGGGGATCTGCGTGGGCAAGATCTCGGAGGTATTCACCTCCGACCACTACAAGACCGTCAAGGAGATCGCGCGCCAGTCCGAGACCGGTCCGGCCACTGTGATACTGGCTGGCATATCCGAGGGGATGCGGTCCGCTGCCATCTCGGTGGTGGTGGTCGCAGCCGGGATCGCCGGCGCCTACGCCGCCGGGGACTGGGCGATCGGAGACGGCGGCGGGATCTACGGGGTGGCCATTGCCGCCATCGGTGTTCTCTCCACGCTCGGGATCACGGTGGCGGTGGACGCCTACGGGCCGATAGCCGACAACGCCGGCGGTATCGCCGAGATGGCCCACCTGCCTCCCGAGGTGCGGGAGGCCACCGACGAGCTGGACGCGCTGGGCAACACCACCGCCGCACTGGGCAAGGGCTTCGCGATCGGGTCGGCAGCGGTTACGGCGCTGGCGCTGTTCGCCGCCTTCACCCAGGCCGTCGGCCTGGACGCCATCGACATCACCAACGTGGGTACGACCGTCGGCCTGTTCCTGGGCGGCATGTTCCCGTTCCTGTTCGCCGCGCTCACCATCAAGGCGGTCGGGAGAGCCGCCTTCCGCATGATCGAGGAGGTGCGGCGCCAGTTCCGCGACATCCCCGGATTGCTGGCGGGTGATCCCAACGCACGACCCGAGTACGCCAAGGCAGTGGACATCGCCACCGGCTCGGCCCTGCGGGAGATGGTGATTCCGGGCGCCCTGGCGGTGGCCCTGCCGCTGGTGGTGGGCTTCATCGACGTGGAGGCGCTGGGGGGCCTGCTGGCGGGAGCGCTGGTGACCGGATTCCTGCTGGCCATCTTCATGGCCAACGCAGGGGGCGCCTGGGACAACGCCAAGAAGCTCATCGAGAGCGGCGCCTTCGGGGGCAAGGGCTCGGAGCAGCACAAGGCGGCCGTCATCGGCGACACGGTGGGCGATCCGTTCAAGGACACTTCCGGTCCGGCGATGAACATCGTCATCAAGGTGATGACGATCGTCTCCCTGATCTTCTCCGCCGCATTCATCTGATCTGTTACCACCCACCTCCGTCGTGAAACGGGTGCTGCTGGTCCGCCACGGGGAGTCCGAAGCCAACGCCGGCGAGATCTGGCAGGGTGCAACCTCCTCGCCGTTGACCGCCCGGGGCCGCCATCAGGCCGGATTGGCCGCCGACCGGCTGGCCGGCCGGCGGTTCGATCTGGTGGAGAGCTCCGATCTCGAGCGGTCCCTTCACACCGCCGAGATAGCGGGCTTCCGGCCGCGGGTGGAGACGGTGTGGCGGGAAGGCGACATCGGTGTCTGGGAGGGCCGGCCCGGCGAGTGGGTCGAAGCCCACTACGGCCACGATCTGGTCCGGCTTCAGGAGGACTACGACCTGCGGATGGGCGAGACCGGTGAGTCACCCCGCCAGGTGTCCGAGCGCGGCTGGACGGCCCTGGCAGCCCTGGTGGGCCGGCTCGAGGAGGGGCAGATCGGGCTGGTGTTCACCCACGGCGGCCTGATCGAGCTGGTGCTGTGGCGGCTGCTCGGCCTGCCGATAGGGCGCCGCCGCCTCGGGTTCCTGTCCAACACCTCCTTCTGCGAGCTGGCGTTGGACGGCGAGGAGGCGTCCATCCTGCGCTACAACGACGCCGCCCATCTCGGGCCGGTGTCGTACTGGGCCGACTTCACCCGGGACGGTGGCGGCATCGTGATCGATCTGATCCGTCACGGTGTCACCCAGGCCAACCTGGAACGGCGGGCCCAGGGACGGGTCGACAGCGATCTGCATCCCGTGGGACGGGAACAGGCTCGGCGGTTGGCGTCATGGATCGGGACAGCCGACGAGGTTTTCTCCTCCACGCTGAGAAGGGCGGCGTCCACGGCGGAGTTGGCCTTCGGGCGTCCACCGGTGCTGGTGGACGAACTCGTGGAGATGAGCTTCGGTGAGTGGGAGGGTGAGCTGTGGGAGGAGCTGGAGGCGTCGGGCCGGCTCGGCGGTTATCCCCATGACGGGCAGGACATCCGGCGGGGCGGTACCGGGGAGACATGGAGTGAGGTCCAGGACCGGGTAACCGGGTTCATCAGCAGCCTCACCGATGCCTACGCCGGGCGCCGGTTGGCGGCCACGTCACACGGCGGGGCGATCAAGGCCTATTCCACTGCGATCCTGGGATTCGACTACGGCAAGGCCGGATCGCTGGGTCCCCTGGATAACACCTCGGTCACCCAGGTGGCGGTGGCCCCGGACGGGCATCCCACGCTCGCCACCTACAACATCACCCACCACCTCGAGGGCCGGGAGGGCTAGCTCGGGGAACCTCCCTTGCAGGCACCTTCCTTAACAGTCTGCTCATATTCCCGTGGGATCATGGGTGGCTGTGAGCGGAGCAAGTAAGACCGTCGTCGTGGTGGTGGAAGACGACCCGAATATCGCCCGCCTCGTGGACATGTACCTGCGCCAGGACGGCTACCGGGTGTACAAGGCGGCGGACGGCGCCACGGGGCTCGACCGTATCAAGCAGTACCGGCCCAAGCTGGTCATCCTCGACATCGGGCTTCCGGGCGATATGGACGGCATCCAGCTATGCCGGGAACTGAGGGCCACCTCCGATATCCCCATCATCATGCTCACCGCCCGTGACAGCGAGGTCGACCGTATCGTCGGGCTGGAGCTGGGCGCCGATGACTACGTGACCAAGCCGTTCTCACCGGGGGAGCTGGTAGCGAGGATTCGCGCCGTGCTGCGGCGCGTCGACGCCGGGGCCAGGGCCGTTCTGTCCCCGATCCTGGAGAGCGGGGAAGTCGAGGTGGACACCGCCCGCCGCGAGGTGCGCCTGAGGGGCGGCCTGGTGCCGGTCACCGCGCGGGAGTTCGACCTGCTCCAGTACATGCTCGAGAACACGGGACAGGTCCTCAGCCGTCGCCAATTGCTGGACGGCGTGTGGGGATGGGACTGGGTGGGTGACGAGCGCACCGTGGACGTCCACGTGTTCCAACTCCGCAAGAAGCTCGGCAATGCTCTGCGGGTCACTACCGTGCGTGGCGTGGGCTACCTGCTGGACTGAGGGGGACGGACGTGCAGCGGCGGCTGTCGATCGCGGTGGTGGGAACGGTCGCTGTGGCCCTGGTGCTGGCCGGAATCGTGACCCTTGCCCTGGTGCGCCGGACCGATCGCCACGCGATCCAGCAGGTGCTGGAGCAGGAGGCCGACGTTCTGGCCAGCCTGATGGCGACGGTCCACGTGGAGGATGACGACCACTCGCACCTCGGTTCCCACCTGAGTTCGCACCTGAACCGGGCCGCCGAGAATCTGGATCGTAAGGACGTGGCCGTCCTGCTCCTCGATGGCGGGGAGCTTATCGGCGACCTGCCCGAGAACGTGCCGGCCGAGGGCCTCCACCCGCTGGCCTCGGGAGCCACCGGGTCGATCACCGGGATCCAGGGCTCCACCGCGTGGGCGGCGGCCACGGAACAAGCGGGCTCGGTGACGATCGTCGTGGTTCTGACCGACACCGCCGATCAGTTCCTGGCAGCGGTGATGCGATGGTTGGGGGTGTCGGCGGCCATATCGCTGGCCCTGGGAGTGGTGGTGGCCGTGATGCTGGGCCGCCGGCTCGCCAGGCCGCTCGGCCAGGCCCGTGACGCCACCCGGTTGATCGCGGGCGGCGACCTCAGCGCCCGTGTTCCGGTGGAGGAGCATCGGAGGGACGAGATCAGCGAGTTGTCGACCTCGATCAACGAGATGGCCGCCTCGCTGGAACGCTCCCAGAGCCTGGAGCAGCGATTCTTGATGTCCATCTCCCATGACCTGCGCACACCGCTCACCTCCATTAGGGGCTACGGAGAGGCCATCTCTGATGGCACGGCGGACAACCGGGCGCAGGCCGCCGAGGTCATCGTCTCCGAGGCGATCCGCTTGGAGCGGCTGGTGGGTGACCTGCTGGACCTAGCCCGGCTGGATGCCAGGGAGTTCACACTGGAGAGTCGGCTGGCGGATGTGGGCACGGTGGTGGAAGAGGTGTGCGCCGGATTCTCCCAGGGCGCGGCCGATCGGAGCCTCGAGTTGCGGGTGATCCGCGAGGAGCCCGTCATGGCCTGGTGCGACCCGGTGCGGGTAGCCCAGGTCGTTGCCAATCTGGTTCAGAATGCCCTCAAGTTCGCCGATTCCCTGGTACGGGTCGAGTCTCGGATCGAGAACGAGGGACAGAAGGCCTGGGCCGTTGTCACAGTGGACGACGACGGTCCCGGTATCAGCCGCGAGGACCGGCCCCACGTGTTCGAACGCCTCTACGTGGCGCGACACACGCCCCGAATCGAAGAGTCCGGCTCGGGTTTGGGCCTGACCATCGTGGCGGAGTTGACCGAGGTCATGGGCGGCACGGTGAGCGTGTCCGCCCGCCGGCCCACCGGCACCCGAATCACCGTGCAGCTCCCCGCTACGGAACAGTAGGTCCGCTCCGCGATGAGGAGCACCAGGTTCATCAGGGGAGCAACGGTCGTGATCGTGTGTATGGCCATCGCCGCGGTCGGATGGTGGAGCCTGCGGGCCGACGGACCGGAGCCCGTCAACCTCGAGGAGGCTGTGGCTCTTCTGGAGACCGCAGCCGGCGAGAACGGCGGCTCGTCGGCGTTCGAACCCGAAGGCCGTAGTTTGGCCTCCGCGCCGACCACCGAAGGCCCCGGAACGACATCGAGCGCCGGACCCGATGCTCCCGCCACCGCATCGACCACCTCTGCTAGCCATCACACCCTGCCAGCCGTCATCGAGACGAGATCTTTGGACACCGAGGCGGCCGGATTGGCGGGGGTATGGACCGTAGCTACCACCGAAGGCGCCGATGGGCCGACCGACGAAGCCCCGGTCAGCTTTGCCGGCTACCGGGTGGTGGAGGTGCTGGCCGGCGGTGTTGACGAGTCCACTGTGGTGGGTCGCACCGCCGCGGTGTCCGGTGCCATCGAGTTGAGCGGCGGCGCTCTGGTGGCCGCGACGGTGGAGGTCGCGATGGCCACTCTGCGCACCGACGACAGCCACCGTGACAGCCATGCGCGGGAAGCCCTCAACACCGGGGAGTTTCCGCTGGCCGTATTCAACCTCGTAGAGCCCGTGGAGTTGCCCGCCCGGATACTCGACGGCGAGAGTCTCTCGACTGCGGCCGTAGGAGACCTCACCATCAACGGAGTCACCAACCGCGGCGTGATCGATCTGGAGGCTCAACTCGCCGGGGACACCATCGTGGTCGTGGGATCGGCTCCGGTGATCTTCAGCGACTTCGGAGTGACCGCTCCGATGTCCGTCGCCGTCATCTCGGTCGAAGACCACGGCATCATGGAGTTCCAACTCTTCTTCACCCGTTGAGCTTCGGCCTGTAGTCGCCCAAGTCCGCGCGACGCCCACAGCACCGACGTTGGTCCAGGCCGGTCCCCCGGACGGGCGGCCCCGCCCCGCAAAACCTTATCGCGACCCTGATCCGGGCTTAACGGTCTGCTCACAACCATCCCGGACACTGGTAGCGCTCTTCTGGCTACAACCCCTGAGAGGAGAAGGAATGAGCCCTACAGAAATGCGGACTTGGGACCAATCGAGGGCCGCCGGCCGGACCGGCGCTGCTCGGGTCGGCAAGGGACGGAAAAGGTTCTTGACGCTCGTCCCTGTGGCGATGCTGGCGGTAGCCCTCATGCCGCTGGGTCCGGCCGGCGGCCAGGTGGTGACTGCTCCGGTCGCGCTGGTGCCGGATGCCGCCCCGTCGGCCGAGGCCGGTGGGAAGGTGGTAACTGCTCCGGTGGTCGCCGTCTCCGGCGCGCAGCCATCGACCCGCAGCCAGGTAGGGGTTACCCCCACGACCATCGATCATGCCGCCGACTGTGCTGCCAATCACAGTGCCTCGGGTTCTGAGACCGTGGAGGACTGTGCCGGCGACGGCAGCGGGGACGGCACCGATCACGCCCACGCCCACGCAGAAGGCGATCATGCCCACGCCCAAGGTGCCAATCATGCCGCCGACTGTGCTGCGAACCACAGCGGCCCGGGTTCCGACGATGCGGAGGACTGTGCCGGCGACGGCAGCGGCGACGCTTCTGACCACACCCATACGGAAGGTGATCACGCTCACTCGGCTGGCGTCGACCACGCCGCCGATTGTGCTGCGAACCACAGCGGCTCGAGCTCTGGCGATGCCACGGACTGTGCCTAGGAACGGAGCCTACCTGGCGTGAATCCCAACGGTCCTCCGCCCGCCTCTGGCCAATGCGGCGGCGGGAAGCGCGTGACCGGGAATCCCTCCCCCGGTCACGGGGCCCCCCGGGGGGGGGGGGGGTGGTGGAGGGGGCGGGGGGCGGGGGCGGGGGGGGGGGGGGCGGGGGGGGGGGGGGGGGCGGGCGGGGGGGGGGGGGGGCGCCGGCGCCCCCCCCCCCCCCCCCCCCCCGCG
>JAPPGV010000027.1:0-6372 GCA_028821235.1 bacterium | reverse complement strand
CAGCCAACGTCAGGGCATGGATCGATGCCCCCCCCCCCCCCACCCCCCCCCCGACCCCGGGGCCCCCCCCCCCCCCCGCCCCCGGGGGGGGGGGGCCGGGGGCCCCCCCCCCCCCCCCCCCCCCCCCCCCCCCCCGCGAGGGGCGCGAGAGTTGTCTGAACGACGAGCGTCCCTTCTCCTGGGAGGCGTCGTCCTCGTCGGGCTCGGGCTCCTCGCGGCGAGCGGGAACGAAGCCGAGAGCCCGGGGTCGACCCGGCCGGAGCCGCCAGACACCGTGGTAGCCGGCCTTCCGCCCGAGCCGGTCCCGGCCTCGCCGACGGCGACCTACCCGGAGGAGGAACAGCCGAAGGCGGGCGCCGATGGCGGTGTCCCCCCGGCCGTGACCATGCTGCCGACCGTCATTACCCCGCTCGGGATTCCGGTAGCGGTCATCGGACGCAGCGGCACGGGCTACCTGGTTCGGACGCCGTGCGGCGACGCGGCTGAGGTCTCCACCGGCGATCCGATCGAGAAGGCGCGTGTCGTGCTGGATCCGGGCCATGGGGGGAGGTGGAACACCGGCGCGATAGGACCCAACGACCTCGTGGAGAGCGATCTGAACCTGAGGCTCAGCCGCGCCGTCCGGGACGAACTCGCCGATCGCGGCGTTCCCGCCGTGATCACCCGCACCGGCGACTACGGGATGCTGATCTCGGTCCGCGCCGCCTTCGCGGATGCCCTCCGGGCCCTCGGGGCCGAGGCGTTGATATCGATCCACCACAACGCGCCAACCTGGGGCCGAAGCAACGTCCCGGGCACCGAGGTGTACGTGCAGTCCGCTACCACCCAGCGAGCCCGCTCCGACTCCGCTCGCCTTGGCGGGCTGCTTTACGAGGAGATCACAGCCGCACTGGCCACGTTCGACCACATCGCATGGAGCCGCCTGCGCGATGCCGGCGTGCTGCGCGTCCTACTCCCGGGCGGAGAGGACGCCTACGGGATCGTACGCCGTCCGGCTGTCCCGACCGCCCTGATCGAGTATGGGTACCTGTCCAATCCCTCCGAAGCCGCGCTGTTCGCCACCGACCAATACCTGACGGTGGCGGCCAGGACCACCGCTGACGCCATCGAGGCCTACCTGTCCTCCGACCGCCCTGGCACCGGATTCATCCGGGAACCACGCGTGTTCCACTCGCACTCGCACTCAGGCTCCGTCCGTTGTGACGATCCCCCCTTGGAATAGAAAGGCCGAAAGCTAGCGGACCTCCCACACGATCAGGGAGGCCCAGTTGTCTACGTCGGGGTCCTCCATGTAGTTCTCCAGCACCCCGCGCGCCTCGAAGCCGTTCTCGATCTGGAAGCTCAGGGTCCGGTCGTAGAGCTCGCCGCCGGCCACCTTCTCCACGTACTCGGCGGCGGACATGTCGTCCTTGTGCGCAGCGTATCCGGGGATCACCCCTCCGGCGATGATGCCCCGCAGGCCGAGGGTCCGGCACACCTCCTTGCGCAGGTCGTAGAGGCGGCTGCCGATCCCGCGGCGGCGGTAGCGGGGGTCCACCGCGATGTCGGTGCCGTAGTACCACTCACCGGTGGGATCGTGTCCGGCCTTGTGCTGCCCGGACATGAGGTCCTTCATGCGGTGCTGGGGGCGGGACAGGTCGAAGTGGACCCTCACCCCCAGGCCCATGGCGATGGGCGTCTCCCCGTCCAGCACCACAAAACCCCCTTCGGGGAAGACCTCGGCCAGCTCGACCAGCTCCCGGGCGTTGTACAGATCGGCGGGGTTCACGCTGGGGAACGACCGGAGCTCGAGCGCCTCCAGTTCGCGGGCCCATCGGGCCTCCAGGTTCACGTAGCGGAGGTCGCCGGTCACCCCCGGGATTATACTTTCGGCGGTGCCTGACTACTCGAACCTGTCGCTATGGATGGCGACTTTCGAAGGCGACCTGACCCCCCGCCCACCGCTAGGTGGCGATGCCTCGGTGGATGTGGCCATCGTGGGGGGCGGCTTCACCGGCCTGTGGACCGCCTACTACCTCACCGAGCGGGACCCTTCGCTCTCGATCCTGGTGATCGAGCGGGAGATCTGCGGCTTCGGCGCCTCCGGACGTAACGGCGGATGGGCGATCGGAGATCTGGCCGCCGGAATCGACGCGTACGCCCGCCGCTCGAGCCATGAGGCGGCTCGCCGCCTCATGGGCCACGTGCACGGCTCGGTCGACGAGATAGGCCGGGTAACCGCAACCGAAGCCATCGATTGCGGGTTCGCCAAGGGTGGGGTGATCCGGTTCGCCCGCAGCCGCGCCCAGGCGGCGCGCCAGGCCGCCAAGATCGAGAACAATCGCGCCAACGGCATCGGGGAGGACATCATCCGCCTGCTGGAGCCGGAAGAGGTGCGGCGTTTCGCCCGGCCTACCGACCTCCACGGCGGTATCTTCTACGCGCCCTGCGCGGCGCTCGATCCGGCCCGGCTGGTGAGAGGGCTGGCCGAGGTGGTGGAACGGCGCGGCGTTCGGATCGTGGAGCAGACCGCGGCCACCGAGATCCGGGACGGAGGGGTCACGACCGCCGGTGGACAGGTCAGCGCGCCGGTGGTGATCCGGGCCACCGAGGCTTATACCCGTGACCTTCCGGGAGAGCGACGGACCCTGGTACCGCTCTACTCGCTGATGATCGCCACCGAGCCGCTGGACGCCCCGACCCTCGCCGAGATCGGACTCGACACCCGGCCCACCTTCGCCGACGATCGCTACGCCGTCATCTACGGGCAGAGGACGGCCGACAACCGGATCGCCTTCGGGGGACGGGCGATCCCGTACCTGTACGGCTCCCGGATCGATCCCGCCACAGAGCGCGACCGTCGGTCCCACGATCTCATCAGGAGGGTGCTTGTGGAGATCTTCCCGGTGCTCGGCGACGTAGCCATCACCCACGAGTGGGGAGGCGTGCTGGCGGCGCCGCGCAACTGGATCCCGGCAGTGCGCTACGACCCCCTGACCGGCATGGGCACCGCCGGCGGATACGTAGGCGACGGGGTAGTCCCCTCCTGCCTGGCCGGCCGCACCCTGGCCGATCTGATCACCGGAACCGAGTCAGAGTTAACCGAACTCCCCTGGGTGGGAGTCGAATCCCGCCCGTGGGAGCCCGAACCCCTGCGCTGGCTGGGCATCCGGGGGACCCGGGCCGTGATGGGCAGGGCCGACCGCTTCGAGTTCGGCACCGGACGCTCCTCGCGCCTCGGCCGCCGGGCCTACGAACTGCTCGGCCGTTGAAGCCGATCATCCCCCTCCACCAAGGGGTTGTCAGCCGCTCCCACGAAGGTAACGATGCCATATAGGAGAACGGACGACAGCCGAATGGCCGTCGCCCGTCACCCCGAACTGGCGGGTATTGCCTGTGGGTACAGGACCGGGCCTCAGAAACTCGGAGCCGGGAGGAATACTCTCCTTGGTTGCGGTTCGACTCCGCTGCCCGCCGCCGTTTACCGCAACATTGGTTAGATGGTAACAGCACTGCGTCCGGAGGACTACCCCCCGTCGGGTTATTGTCTTGATCCTGGAACGGCCGAATCTCATGCTCATGGAGCGGGCATTGCCTCATAATGAAGTCATTGGACCACTTGTTCGAGCATGGACCGCGTCCTTGACCGGCCGGACCGCGTGATGTGAGTAGAGCCGGTCCGAACCCCACTCCACGCTTCCCTCCGGCGTGGGTTGCTGACCGAGATCCCGCCAAGTGGTGAGATCACGGATGGCTACTGCGCAAGTCCAAGTTGACTCGATTCTCGACATCGGGCGGCGGGCCGGGCTGGCCGCGGTGGGGGTGTGCCGGGCAGATCCGTTCACGGAGGTGGCCGCAACCTTGCGGGAGCGCAAGGAGGACGGGTTGCACGGCGGGATGCAGTTCACCTACCGCAACCCGGAGCGCTCTACCGATCCGTCGCGCATCCTGCCGGGCGCCACCTCGCTGGTGGTGGGCGCCCTCGACTTCTGGCGTGGCGAGCCGGACCGCCCCGACGACGGCCTCCCCTACGGACGGGTGGCGGCCTATGCCCGGGAAGATCACTACGCCGCTCTCCGTTCCGCTCTCGGGCAGGTGGCGGAGGCGCTGCGCGCGGCGGGGCATCGGGCGGTGGTGGTGGCTGACGAGAACAGCCTGGTCGACCGGGCGGCCGCCTACCGGGCCGCCATCGGTTGGTGGGGGAAGAGCTCCAACCTCCTGGTGCCCGGAGCGGGGAGCCTGGTGGTGCTGGGCGCGGTGGTCACCAACGCCCCTCTGTGCGACACGGATCCGGTGCCAATGGACGACGGCTGCGGATCGTGCCGGCAGTGCCTCGACGGATGTCCCACCGGCGCCATCGTTACTCCCGGGGTGGTCGACGCCCGCCGCTGCCTGGCCTGGCTGGTCCAGGAGTCCGGGGTGTTCCGGCCCGAGTTCCGGGTGGCGCTCGGGGACCGGATCTACGGCTGTGACGACTGCGCCGAGGTGTGCCCTCCCAACCGGGTCCGGGTCCGCCTCGAAGGCCGGAGGAACGAGGGGCCGAACGAGGCCTGGGTGTCCCTGGTCGACCTGCTCGACGCCTCCGACGAGGACCTCATGGCCCGCTTCGGACGCTGGTACATCCCGCAGCGCCGGCCCCGGTACCTGCGGCGCAACGCGCTGGTGGCGCTGGGTAACGTCGGGGATGCGTCCGAGCCCCGGGTCCGTTCCGCGGTCAGCCAGGCGCTGGCCCATCCCGACCCGCTGGTGCGCGCCCACGCCGTCTGGTGTGCGCGCCGCCTCGGGTTGGGCCTGACCGCTCTACGGGGCCGCGAGGACCCCCTGGTCCGGGACGAGTTGGATCGCCCGGTCCCGGTCCGTGAACCCCTCCCGACCGGGGGCTAGCCAACCGCCTCGATGAAGGCGTCGGTGTAGTTGATCTCGAAGTCGCCGGTGTCCTGGATCTCCTCCAGCGAACCCACCCCGCCCGGGATCACCGCGGGGTCGGCCACGAAGTCCAGCAACTCCTGCTCCAGGCCGTCGAGGGCTGCCGCGTTGGGGGTGGAGTAGTAGTTGTAGTTGGACAGGGCCGCGCCGTTCTCCGCATCGAGTATCCAGTTGATGAAGGTGTGGGCCGTGCAGGGATTGGGGGCGTCGTGCGGGATCGCCATGTTGTCGATCCAGCGCGTCCCGCCCTCCTCCGGCACGAAGTAGACGTAACGGGACGGGTCGTCGGTCTCCAGGAACTGGGTGAACATGTCGCCCGAGTAGCCATGGGCTATTGCGGTCTCGCCGGTCGTGAGCAACTCGTCGGCCTGATCCGTGTCGAAGGCAGCCACACGGCCCCTCGCCTCGGAGACCAGTTCCTTGGCCTCCTCCAACTCTCCGGTGTCGGTGGTGTTGAGCGAGTAGCCGAGGTACTTCAGCGCTGCGCCCAGGGTCTCCCGCGGGTCGTTCAGCAAGGAGATCCGGCCTGCGTACTGATCGGCGAAGCTCGGGTCGAAGACGATCGACCAGGACCTCGGGAAGTCGGTTCCAACCACCGCGGTGTCCACGGCCAGGCCGGTAGTTCCCCACTGGTAGGGCACGGAGTAGTCACCGGCCGGGTCGTACACCAGATCGCTGAAGTCCGCCGAGATGTTGGCGATGTTGGGTATGGCGTCCTTGTTGAGCAGCTGGATGTCCTCGCCGGCGATCAGGATGGCGACCATGTAGTCGGAGGGAACGATCAGGTCGTATCCCGAGTTGCCCGCGGAGATGATCGGCTGCATGGCCTCGTTGGAGTCGTAGACATCCACGGTCATCTCGATGCCGTGCTCGGCCGCGAAGGCGTCCACCAGGTCCGGATCGATGTACTCGGCCCAGTTGTACAGGTTCAGGTCACCATCCGTCTGGCCCACTTCGCAATCCGCGGCCGCAGCGGTCTCCTCGCCGTCTCCGGCGCAGGCGGCGGCCAGGAGCGTCATGGCCACCAGCACGGCGAGCAGGCGGCGCATCGGGGTAGGTCTCATGACAACCTCTTTCTGTTTGTCGCTCGTGACTTCGAAGCCCCGTCCGGGCTCACCCTCCGATTGGCGGCTCGCGTCGAGAAGCCTCGGGCGAATTGTATCGACGCTCCGTGGACAAGGTGGCGCTGATCGATAGTTCTAGTGGCCGAGGGATGCCGTGGTCTGTCTGCGGAACGGCGGTGGGGTATGGCGTCGGCAGCGGTGTTCCTCGCAAGGCCCGCTGACGAAGGCGTGCCCGCAGCGGCACGTCAAGGAAGCGGAACGCAGCGACGGGACACCGATGACCGCCAGACCACGCCAGGCTGTTTCACAGACAGACCACTATCGCGTCTGTCTGCGGAACGGCGGTGGGGTATGGCGTCGGCAGCGGTGTTCCTCGCAAGGCCCGCTGACGAAGGCGTGCCCG